>JAUVQZ010000231.1 GCA_030597865.1 Pseudomonadota bacterium
AATGTGTGGGAATGACTTTGTTTTTGCCACGGAAACCACGGAAGAAAGGCCTGGGACGGGGAGGATGTCAGCCTTCAAAGTCGCGGCTAACCATCTTTGCAAACACAAAGGCACAGAGGCTTTCTTTTTGCAATCCCTCTGTGCCTTTGCGATTTAACAAAGAGTCTTCCCGGACTTCGACGATGAGCCTTTTTTGGGGCTATGGGCCGTGGGGAATTTCTTTTTCTGTCATGCCTGGATGGGAATATGGAGGGTGAAGATGGTTTCTTGGCCAGGTCTACTTTGGACGCTGATTGTGCCGTGATGTTTGTTGACAATCGTGTCGTAGGCCAGACTCAGGCCCAGCCCCATCCCAGCACCGACCTCATGGGTGGTGTAAAAGGGTTCAAATATGCGGTCAATATCCTTGGCTGGGATACCGATGCCGTTATCGGTGATGGAAAGGCTAACACCACCATTTTCAGCCCATGTATTGAGGGTGATGATCCCATTTCCCTCTAATGCTTGATAGGCATTGGTGAGGAGATGGCTGAGGGTCTGCTGCAATGGCAGGGGCTGGCACATGGCCAAGGGTAGGGGGGAGTAGTCTTTGTTGATCGTTACCTTGTCCTTGATCTCTTCCCAAATCTGGCCAAGGACCTGATCCAGACAGACATTAATATCGGTGGGCACGCAGGCATCCTGATCAACCCTTGAGGAGTCCTTCAGGGTTTGGACGATGTGGCAAATCCGCTCGGCCCCGTCCAGGGATTCTTCAATAAGTTCAGCGCTATCCTGGATGATAAAATTGATTTTGAGCCTCTTTCTAATCTCCTCAATATCATCCAGGCTCTCAGGCTTGATCTCTTTTAAGAGGGTGAAAATACATTCCGTCAGCTTTTCACAATACCCATTTAAGCTGCGAAGATTACTGGCGATAAAGGCTATGGGATTGTTGATCTCATGGGCGACACCGGCCGCCAGCTGCGCTATGGAAGCCATTTTTTCATGTTGGAATAAGGTCACCCTTTTCTCTTCCAGCTCTTTTTCAAGGGCGCGGATACGTAAACCTGCCTTTATCCTGGCCAGAAATTCAGATTCAGCGATGCCCTTGCCCATATAGTCATCAGCACCTATTTCCAGGCCCTTAACCTTGGAGGCGGTTGAGTCTTTGGTGGAGAGAAGAATGAAATAAATATTTTTATAATCAGGATTTTCTTTAACCAGCCGGCACAGGCCAAATCCATCCAATACGGGCATCTCAAGGTCAGAAATAATGAGATCAATCTGTTTGTGCTGGATAATCTGCCAGCCTTGGCGGCCATCCTCTGCCAGGGAGATATCATGCCCTGCATCCCTGAGGAGGCCGGCCAAGAGATCTCTGACAGCCTTACTGTCATCCACCACCAGTATTTTGCCGATATGTTTTCTGATGGTCATGGTTATCTACCCAGGAAAAATCATCAAATTAAAGGTTATCTATGAGATCATGCCAGCGTGGGTCCTTTTTGAGGGTGGCCAGTTTGCGTTGGACCTGGCGGACGGTGACTCCTAAGATCTCAGCGGTCTGCTGTCGATCACCCTTGCTCTGGGACAGGACGTAGAGCAGATGTTTAGCAGCACTCTCCTTAAGGCTGCATAAACCTTGGCCCCCAAAGGTTGCAGGAGCCTGCTGCTCACCAAGGTGTTGGGGGAAAATAAGGTTATGATCAGCCTGGAGGACAGCAGTTTCAACCAGTTGGGCCAACTCACGGATATTGCCGGGGAATTGTTTTTGGCTCAGGGTATCCAGGGCGTCCGGGCTGAAATCATGGATCTCTTTGTGATGCTTGGCAGCCGCCTTTTTCAGGAAATGACGGGCCAGCAGGGAGATATCCCTTGGTCTTTCCCGCAGGGGGGGCAGAAAGATATGGGCTGCCTTGAGACGATAGATGAGGTCCAACCTGAATTTGCCCTCCTGGCAGGCCTTGTCCAGATCAATATTGGTGGCCGAGACAATGCGGACATCCACCCTGATCGGCTGCGGGTCACCAAGGCGGGTGATGGTCTTGTCTTCCAGGACGCGGAGGAATTTGGCCTGCAAATTGAGGGGCAGCTCGCCGATCTCATCGAGGAACAGGGTGCCGCCCTGGGCCTGTTCAAAATAGCCGGGAAAATCTCGAGTGGCACCGGTAAAGGCCCCCTGGACATGGCCGAAGAACTGGCTCTCAAACATCGATTCTGCCACGGAACAGACATTGACCGGCACAAAGGGCCCTTGGGCATATTCACTGAGGCGGTGGATGGCCTGGGCTATCAGCTCTTTACCTGTCCCTGATTCACCGGTTATGAGAATGGGGTTATCGCTGCGGGCCATCATCTCGGTATAGTGGAGTAATTTCTGGATACGGGGGCATTGGCTGATAATTTCCGGGAAGGCCTGACTGAGCTCTTCTTGTTCCTGAAGAGAGGTGGAGCTGGGCAGACTGGTCCGCATGGCCCGCCTCTCATAGGCGTGGTCAAGGACCCGGAAGAGCCGTTCATTCTCCACTGGTTTAATCAGATAGTCATAGGCCCCCAGGCGAATGGCCTTGACCGCGTGGCTGACATCGTCCACGGCCGTGAGGAGGATAAACTCGGTATGGGGCCTAAAGGGCTTGCTGGCCTCCAGGACCTGGAGACCGTCAACCTCTGGCATGAGCAGATCAAGGAGGACCACATCATAGTCATTATTTTTGATCGCCTCGATGGCCCCCTGGCCGTTATTACAGATATCCACCTGGCGCAGGCCCTGGTGCTTAAGGAGGCGTTTCAGCGATGTCAGGGCTACCTGTTCATCGTCAACAAGGAGTATTTTCATAGTATCTAGTCAGGTTGTTTAGGCTGAAGGCTGTTAGTAAAAGCGCGGGGAAGAATCTCTTATCATTTATTATAACAAAGCCCATGCGTCATACAGCTTGAAAAATAGAGAAAAGGCTAAAAATCATCTTCACCTAACAGCACCCCAAGGGTATTCGAAGTCTACGCTTATCTCCTGCGGGGCATCTACAGCCTAAACAGCTAATACGCTGAATAGTTACCTCTCATAACCGTATCCTGCCGATGGAGTTGACCCGCTCCAGAACCTGAGTAAGCTGCACGGGGTGGGGCAGCAGAAAATTAGCCTGGGAGATAGTCTTGCCCCCCTCTTTCTCCGCAGGGGAGGTGGAGGCAATAATTGTCAGTAAGGGAAAGTCTTTTTTGAGCAGGGTCATGATCCTGCCCTTGTCTTGGGATGGCTGCCTATCAAGAAGAACAATATCCACCTCCGGATGATCCGCCAGAAAGGCCGGAAGAGTATCCGGATCCGGGGGGGCAGAGAATACCTGGAGCTCAAAATCGGCAAAAAATGAGGCGCATGTGCTGGGCTCTTTATCACAGAGGCAGAGGATGGCCGGCTGCAGCTGCAGTGGTCCGCTGTCCTGGGTAAGGGGCAGCAAGAGGGAAAAGCGGCTGCCAATGCCCGGCCGAGAGTTGAGGGCGATAAGGCCGTTATGCTCCTGAATGAGGCCATAGGAGACGGAAAGGCCCAGGCCGGTGCCGCCACTCTCTCTTCTGGTGGTGAAAAAGGGTTCAAAGATGCGCGCTGTGGTCGCAGGGTCCATGCCCAGGCCATTATCCTCAATGCTCACCACAATGGCCTGCAATCTCTCGTTATAATGGCTGGAGATGGATATCTTACCCTGGCGCTTGTCGCTTATGGCATGGCCGGCATTAATGAGAAGATTGGCCACCACCTGTTCAAGCTTTTGAAAATGACCCTGGATCAGGGGCAAATCCTGTTCCAGGTTGAGGGCGATGTGGGCGCTTGATTTCCGCACCTGGGCCCCAACAATGGAATAGGCCTTGTCCACCACCTCGTTGACCTGAACGGCCTCTGAAGGGGAGTTCTCTTCCAAACGGGCAAAGTCCTTGAGGTTGTTCACCACCTTGTTTATCCGTTCAGAACCGGTCTGGATGGCGGTGATAATCTCCGCCATATCCTCACAGCATTCATCGATGGAGA
>JAUVQZ010000015.1 GCA_030597865.1 Pseudomonadota bacterium
AATATGCTTATTACTCCCGGTTGTCTGGAGCCCAGCTACATGCTCGATGCCCGTTTCCTCTATCTCTCCTCCCGCGAAAAACCCTTGAAAAATAGGAGCCGGGTCCGGGTCCATCTCGGTTCTGCAGAAATCATGGGCAGGGTGGTTCTTCTCGAGGATGAGGTGTTGGCTCCTGGTGGCGAGGCCAATGTCCAGATCCTCCTTGAGGAGCCGGTGGGGGTCTGGCCTGGCGATCATTATGTGGTCCGCAGCTACTCGCCGGTGATCACCATTGGCGGTGGCGTTATTTACGCGGTGTCACCCCGCAAACGTCGCCGTTTTAAGCCTGTAAACAAGGCGGCCTTTAAGGTCTATGGCCAGGGCGACCAGGTGGAGCTTTTTCTGCTGCTTCTCAGGGAAAGCGGTTACCAGGGCTTGACCATGGCGGAGCTGGCGGTCCGCACCGGTATTTTCGGCAATCGCCTCCAGAAGCTTCTGAATGGCCCCATCTCAGCCAGCCGGATCATGGTGGTTGATTCGGAGCGCAAACTCATGGTGGGCCGGGAGGGTTTTGATGCCCTTGCCGAGGCCATTACGGCGGCTCTTTCCCTGTATCACCATGACAATCCTTTAAAAACAGGGCTTGCCAAGGAGGAGTTGCGCTCCAGACTTATGGGCGACCAGGAGAACAAGATCTTCCAGGCCGTGATCAACAATCTTCTCAAAAAAGGGGTGATTGCTGCTGAAGACTCCCTGATCCGGATGGCTGACCACAGGGTCGTTCTGCGGGCCGATGAAAAAGTGGTACAGGCGGATATGCTCGCCCTGTACGACAAGGCGGGCCTGGCAACGCCCACCTATAAGGAGGTTCTGGCCCGTTTCCCTGATATCTCCCCCGATTTTGTCAAGGAGATGATGCTGGTGCTCATTAAGGATGGCAAACTGGTGAAGGTTAATGAGGACCTCTATTTTTATAAGGGCCATCTCGATAAGCTCCAGGTGGATCTTATCGCCTTTATCAAGGCCGAAGGGGACATTGACGCACCCCGATTTAAGGGCCTCACCGGCCTGACCCGTAAGTTTTCCATCCCCCTGCTCGAATATTTCGACAAGGAGAAGGTCACCCTGCGGGTGGGTGACACCCGCATTTTGCGCGATAAAAGATAGCAGTCCCCTGGAGATAGAAAAATCGGTAAGATCAGCGGTAAGACAACAGGGCTGAAAACAGCTCAGCTACGGCGTCTGGAGCGCCTCACCAAGAGGCGTGTCCCTCCGGAACTGGTAATCAGCCCGGAGTTGGCCCGTGAGATGACGGAGATATCTGTTGAGCTCAATAGGCAGCTCGGGGTTCTCATTAGCCGAAACGGTGAGGTGGAGACCGTTATCCTGGGTGACCATCGCCAGATCGTTATTCCCGTGCTCAGCCATCTTCGTTCCTCAGGTGGCCGTTTAAAGGGGGTGCGCTGTGTCCATACCCATCTTGTGGAAGAAAAGATCAGCCAGGATGATCTGATGGACCTGCTCTTCCTGCGTCTGGATCTCATGTCAGTTATTATGGTTCGCCAGGGCCTGCCATATAAGCTGCACACCGTTCATCTGGTTCCCAATCCAGGCCAGGGCGAAGACTGGCATTTTCTCCCCCCCATTGCCCCCAGTGCCCAGGGTGGTGATGTGCGGGAAATAATAGCCTCCCTGGAGGATGAATTTTCCCGCCATAGGCCCATCCGCGAGGTGGACAGGGGGCTTGACCGGGCTATTTTGGTGAGTGTGACCACCAGCAGCAAGGCCAGGGCCCAGGAGTCCATGGACGAGCTCTGTGAGCTGGTGCGCTCTGCCGATGTCCAGGTGGCAGAGACGGTTATCCAGCGCCGTCATAAGATCAATCCCAAGCTTATTCTGGGTAAGGGCAAGCTCAGTGAGATCATGATCCTTGCCCTGCGCCATAATGCCAATCTGCTCATTTTTGATCAGGAGCTCAATCCCTCCCAGGTCAAATCCATGATCATCCATACGGATTTACGGGTCATTGACCGGACCCAGCTCATTCTTGATATCTTTGCCAGTAGGGCCCTGAGCCGGGAGGGTAAGCTCCAGATAGAGATGGCCCAGCTTAAATACCTCCGGCCCCGGCTGGGGCTACGGGATGATTCCCTGTCCCGGCTCACCGGTGGCATTGGTGGCCGTGGTCCCGGGGAGACCAAGCTTGAAATTGATCGGCGCCGCATCAATGACCGTATAACCCGCCTCAATAACGAGCTCAAAAAGGTGGGCAAGGAGCGCTATGGCCGGCGCTCCCGGCGTCGCAAAAAGGATCTGCCGGTCATGAGCCTGGTTGGCTACACCAATGCCGGTAAGTCCACATTGCTTAACAGCCTGACCCAGAGCAAGATTCTGGCCGAGGATAAACTTTTTGCCACCCTGGATCCCACCAGCAGGCGGCTGCGTTTTCCCGAGGATGTCGAAGTCATCATCACCGATACGGTTGGCTTTATCCGCCATCTGCCCGCCGAACTCATCCAGGCCTTTAGGGCCACCCTGGAAGAACTCCATGAGGCCGACCTGCTCATCCATGTCATTGATATCTCAAACCCACGCTTTATTGACCAGATGACGGTGGTGGAGGATATTCTCCGGGATCTTGATCTGGCCGACATACCCCAGCTCAAGGTCTTTAATAAAATTGATCAGGTTGAGGCGGATTATGTGGAGGATCAACTCCGCATCCATGGTGGTATTGCCATAAGTGCCCTGAGCCCGGAGACCTTTACGGCCTTTATGATCGAGGCCAAGAGAAAGGTGCTGAAGGAGTGGCGGCAATGAGAGGGAAAAAGGCCCGGGGGCAGATTTCTGCGCTGTTTTTTCTGCTGGTGCTGCTGTTTTTTTCCGCTGAGGCATTGGCGGCTGAAAGGGCTCGCATCAACCATGGCTTTGTGGTCAACTCCCAGACAGACCTACTCCTCTATTTCACCTTGGATGGGGCCCTAAGTCCGGACATGGAAAAGGGCATCTTAAATGGAATCCCGGTGACCTTTGCCTTTTTTGTAGAACTCCATGAGCACCAGGGGGATAAAGGCCTGGTACAGATTGCCAGTCGTAACTTCAGGCACACCCTCCATTTTGAGACCTTAAAAGAGCAGTTTAACCTGGAACTCAGCGAGCATAATCAAGGCAGTGTCAGCCTGGAATCCTTTGACAGGGCTGCGGGGGCCATGGTGGGGGTGCACGACCTGGTCGTTGCGCCATTGGCCCTTTTAAGGCCTGGCTCACGATATACAGTGAAGATGAGAGCCCACTTGGCCAAGCAGGGGTTGCCGGAAAAATTTAAAAACGTCATGACCTTTATTAAGATCTGGGATTTCGAAACCCAGTGGAGCGAACTCGATTTTACCATGGCACCTGGAAGGGATAAAGAAGGTAGAGAATAACCGCAAGAAAGAATGGCTTCCTTTCTTTATCTTCTCTACCCCCTCTACCTTCTCTAACCCCTTTCCCCTGTCCTAAAATCCTACGAGAGAAACCATTGTGGAGATGAGCGACCTTTCCAGAGAAGAAGAGCAGAGGGCCCGCCGCAAAAAAAAGCGGATCTTGTGGGTTATTGCCACGTGCCTTCTGCTCATGACCGGTCTCACCATCCTTGAGACCCGGGTCCTTGAGCTGGGTACCGTGGAATTTCCGGTGAGCGGCAATGTCCTTGTCTATGTGCTTATCAATTTCAATGTCCTTCTTTTGCTCCTCATCGTCTTTCTGGTCCTGCGAAATCTGGTGCAGCTTGTCTTTGACCGGAAGAGGAAGATCTTGGGTACCAAGCTGCGGACAAAGCTTGTTATCTCCTTTATGTCCATGGCCCTTATCCCCACCAGTATCCTCTTCTTTTTGGCCCTGCAGTTTGTCTCAACCTCTATGGATTATTGGTTTAATATCAATGTGGAGCAGGCCCTGGAGGAGTCGTTGGGCATTGCCCGTAATGTCTATCAGGAGGAGCGTAATGCCGCCGCCCGCCTGGGGACAAATATCGCCCTCCAGCTTGAATCAAAACGCTATCGCCAGCTCACCGATGCCTCTCTGGATATCTATTTGGATGATATTGTTGGGAGCCGTGGCCTGGCCTCCCTGGCCCTTTTGAGCCAGGAGCGCGAGGTCAAGGTGATGGCCCTGGCCGAAGAGCTTGAGTCCGGTGACATCCCCCCCCTGCCTGATTCCCTGATCCGCAAAGGATTGAAGGGGGAAAAACAGCTTGATATTATCCAGAAGATTGCCAAGGGCGAACTTGTCCGCAATGTGACCCTGGTCCTCCTGGGTCGTGACAGGCAGGAGCCCCATGTCCTGGTGACATCACTCCTTATCCCCCAGGAAAAGATTGACCAGCTCCACAAGATTTCTGGCGGTCTGGAGGGCTACCGCCAGCTCATGCTTCTCCAGCAGCCCATTAAGACAAGTCTCCTGGTTATCCTGCTTATTGTTACCCTGCTCGTCATGTTCTCAGCGATCTGGTTCGGTTTTTATGTGGCAGGCGGTTTGACCACCCCCATTGGCAAATTGGCCGCTGCCACCCGGAGGGTTGCCGATGGTGAGCTTGATTTTGTTATTGAGAAGGATTCAGGCGATGAAATGGGTACCCTGGTCGAGTCCTTTAATAGGATGACCCGGGATCTCCTGGTCGGCAAGAGGAGCCTTGAGCAGTTCAACCTGGAGCTGGAAAACAGGCGGCGTTATACCGAGACGATTTTGCAGAACGTCCCGGCCGGGGTTGTTTCTCTGGACAACACGGGCCGCATCACGTCGATAAACACCTTTGCCGAGAATTTGCTCAATATTGACCCGGAACGGCTCCTTGGTCATGATTATAAGGATGTTCTTGCCCCCCAGCACAGCGCTGTTCTTGACCAGTTTTATGCCGAACTGGCCAGGACCGGTAAGATGTCCCTGGAGATGCCTCTCCAGCTTTCGGTGGGCAATGAGACCTTTTCTCTGCGGGTCAATATAACCAAGCTCCATGATGAAAGCGGTGAAGACCTGGGGGTGGTTCTTGTTTTTGACAATCTCACCGAGCTTGAAAAGGCCCAGCGGATGGCGGCCTGGCGCGAGGTCGCCAGAAGGATCGCCCATGAGGTGAAAAATCCCTTAACCCCCATCCAGCTCTCTGCCCAGCGCCTTCGCAAGCGATATCTTGACAAATTGGCAGGGGAGGGTGATATCTTTGATCTTTGTACCAAGACCATTATCGGTCAGGTCGATGAACTCAAGCATCTGGTCAGTGAGTTCTCCAGTTTTGCCCGGATGCCTGCGGTCCAGAAAAAACGCAGCTCCCTTGGGGAGATGGTCCGCGAAACCCTCGTTATGTATCAGGAGGGCCATAAGGAGGTTGTTTTCACGTTTCTCTGTCCCCAGGAGATTCCCACCTTCCTCTTTGACCGCAAGCAGATGGAAAGGGTATTGATAAATCTTCTTGATAATGCCGTGGCCGCCGTGGATGATGAAAAGGGCGAGGTGACTGTTGAGCTCAAGGTGGATTTGGCCCAGAACCAGGTGTTTTTTGAGGTTTGTGATAATGGCCCAGGGGTCAATGATGATGATAAGCTCCGTCTCTTTGAACCCTATTTTACCACCAAGAAGACTGGCACAGGCCTGGGCCTTGCCATAGCCACCACCATTGTCGCGGATCATGGTGGCTATATACGGATCAAGGATAATCTACCCACCGGGGCCCACTTTATTGTGGAGCTGCCCCTGGCATCATAGGGCGTAAGAGTTTTGCGAAGATTTCTTGACCCTTGGTAAACTGTTACGATAGGACGACTATGGCGAAGAAAATTCTCATAATTGATGACGAAGAGACCATCCGGCAGTCCGTGGCCGGCATCTTGAGCGATGAAGGCTTTGAGCCGCTTTCCGTGGCCAGTGCCCAGGAGGCCTTTGCCCTTCTTGAGGCAGAGGCCGTCCATGTTGTTCTCCTCGATATCTGGATGCCCGAGATGGACGGCATGGAGGCCCTGCCGAAAATCAAAGAGCTCTATCCGGATCTACCGGTGATCATGATCTCCGGCCACGGTAATATCGAGACCGCAGTGCAGGCCACCAAGATGGGGGCCTTTGATTTCATTGAAAAACCGCCCTCCTACGATAAGATCATCCTGGCCATCACCAATGCCTTGCAGGTCTCGCGGCTGGCCCGGGAAAATGAAATTCTCAAGTCTCAGCAGGGCCAAAGACCGGAACTGACCGGTGTATCTCCGGCCATCAATGCTATCCGGGAGCAGATTCTGCGGGTGGCGCCTACCCCGGCCTGGGTGTTGATCCGGGGCGAGCATGGCACTGGTAAGGAGCTTGCTGCCCAGATGATCCATAACCAGTCCCTGGTCAAAGACAAACCGATGATTGAGGTAAACTGCGCCGCCATTCCCGAAGAGCTTATTGAAAGCGAGCTCTTCGGCCATGAGAAAGGCGCCTTCACCGGCGCCACTGCCAGCAAGCGGGGCAAGTTTGACCTGGCCGACGGCTCCATTCTGTTTCTTGATGAGATCGGCGACATGAGCCTCAAGACCCAGGCCAAGGTGTTGCGTATCCTCCAGGAGCAGAAGTTTGAACGGGTGGGTGGCTCTAAGACCATTTCTGTTGACGTGCGGGTCATTGCCGCTACCAATAAGGACCTGGAGGCGGAGATTGAGGCCGGCACCTTCAGGGCCGATCTTTTTTATCGACTCAACGTGGTGCCCATTACCCTGCCTCCCCTTCGGGAGCGGCTGGAGGATCTCCCCCTCCTGGTTGAGGATCTTATGCATGATTTCCAGCAGAAGGGGTTGGGTGGGAAGAAATTTTTGCCCGGGGCCCTGCATGCCATGCAACGCCATGATTGGCCCGGTAATGTGCGGGAATTGCGTAATTGTCTGGAAAGGATTTCCATTATGTCCCCGGATGATGAGGTCTCCGGCGAGCAGATTGTCCAGGTTTTGCATGGTGGTGGGGCAGGCAATGCCCCTGGACAATCCATCCCGCCGGGGCCACCATCCCTTGCGGATAATCCAGCCTTGGCCGGTGATATGGCTTTTAAGGATGCCAAGAGGCAGTTTGAGGCGGATTACCTGAAGGCAAAGATTGCCGAAAATGATGGTAATATCTCAAAAACAGCCGAACAGATTGGCATGGAGCGAAGTCATCTCCATAAGAGGATTAAGGCCCTTGGTCTTGATTAGTTTTTTTAAAAAGTTTACCAGCACCTCATCTTTGTCCATTTTGCCCTTCTCACATAGCGGGCTATTGCTCGAAGTCCCAAATGAACAAATCTAAGGCACTGGTAAACTTTTTGAGCCCAGACTTTTACAGCTGTTTACAGCATCTGGTGAGAAGTTACTGTTTTTAACCGTCCACACGGCTGTTGAGAAAAATATGAGTGATGATAAAATGAATTTGCCCAGTGAAAAGGATTTGGAACGGGAGCTGGGTGACTATCTCAGCAATAAATATGGCGGCCAGGTTAAGATTGTCTCTGCTGGCATGTTGCCCCTTGTCAAGAAGGAGGAGGTGGAGCAGCGGGCCGAACCCGGTGATGAGGATGCCTTTTATTTTGATCTCAAGCCTGAGGAGTTGGTCACATATCTGGATGAGTATGTGGTGCAGCAGGATGAGGCCAAGGCCATATTGGCCACCAAAATCTGTACCCATTTTAATCGTATCCGCCACGAACTGGAAACGGGGCGGGCCGTAAAACGCCAGGTGGGCAGAATTAAGTCAAACGTCTTGCTCATCGGGCCCACCGGTGTCGGCAAAACCTACCTTGTTAAGCTCATTGCCCGCCGCCTTGGCGTGCCCTTTGTCAAGGGGGATGCCACCAAGTTTAGTGAGACCGGCTATGTGGGCGGTGATGTCGAAGATCTGGTTCGCGACCTGGTCCGCGAGGCCGATGATGATATCAGCAGGGCAGAGTATGGCATCATCTACGTTGATGAGGTGGACAAGATTGCCGCCAGCCCCAATCGCCTTGGTGCGGATGTCTCAAGGGCCGGGGTGCAGCGCGCCTTTTTAAAGCCCATGGAAGAGACGGATGTGGAGCTTAAGGTTCCCCATGACCCCGTTTCCCAGCTTGAGGCCATGGAGCATTACCGGGCCACGGGCAAGCGGGAGAAAAAGGTGGTCAATACCAGAAATATCCTCTTTATCATGAGTGGCGCCTTTGTTGGTCTCACCGATATTGTCAAGAAGCGGCGCAATGAGCATTCCATTGGTTTCGGCAGCAAGGTGGAGTCGAAAAACGAGGGGAGCCGGTATTTTCAGGAGGTCATGGCCGAAGATTTGATTGCCTACGGGTTCGAGAGCGAGTTCGTTGGCCGCTTGCCCGTCATTGCCGCCCTGAAGGATCTGAGCCAGGAAGATTTTGTGGAGATTCTCACCAGTCATAATTCGGCCGTGGTCCTCGGCAAGAAGCAGGATTTCAATGCCTATGGCATTAAACTGAGTTTCGAGCCTGGGGCCTTTGAGGTCATTGCCGCCAAAGCGGTGCTGGAAAAAACCGGGGCCCGGGGCCTGCTCAGCGTCATGGAAAAGATCTTGCTGCCCTTTGAAAAAAGCCTGCCGTCAACAGCGCTTCGCCACCTGGTAGTCTCCCAGGAGATGGTGGAAGATCCGCAAGGCGGCCTGGGCAAGATGCTCAATGGGCAGGGTAATGATTTTCACCAGCGCCGCTATAATGAGTTGCGGATGATCGAATATGACCGCCTGGTGGTGATTATTGAACGGACCAATGGTGACTTCCTGCGCGAGCAGGCCGTGGAGATCACCGCTGCCAGGCTCAATATGATGGCCAGTTATTGCCTTGATGAGTTCATGGATGTCCGGGATGTCTGTGCGGAGTTTGTCGAGATGATCCACCATATTCGTGATTATGCGGCCACGGTTTCCGTGGATTGCAATATCAATGTTATCTTCGACGACCAGGCCATTGACCTGATTCTCCAAAAAAGCAGGCTGACTGTTTCTTCAGTCAATGGGGTGTGTCAGGAGATTTTCACCTCCCTGGATTATGGTTTGCGCCTCATCGGTCAGAAAAGGATTGACGGCGAACTCGTCATCCCGGTGGAGGGCGTTGAGGCGCCAGATACCTTTATCAATGCAGTTCTTGATGAGAATTTTAAATTGTGAAAGGGTAAAGAAGTTGAGAAGTAAGAAGTTGAGAAATAAGTAGAAGGAAAGGTTCTCAATTAAGAAAAGTATGCCACAGGGGTATTCGAAGTCTGCGCTCGCCGTTTCACTGCTATCTCTGGCAGGGCACCTTCTTCTCAACTCCTTACTTCTCAAATCCTTATCCGGCAAATTTAGCCAAGGCACCGAACGAAGTGGATACCCACTAAAGAAATAAAGGAGGTAGAGAATTCCCCTCTTTACCTTCTTACAAAAAAGGATCCCCCATGGTTTTCCCCGAATATCGTCCCCGCCGTATGCGTCGCAATGCCCAGATGCGTTCCCTGGTCAGAGAGACACGTCTTTCTCCTGAGCAGTTTATCTATCCCCTCTTTGTTGTGTCTGGCAAGGGCATAAAGGAGGCCATCCCCTCCATGCCCGGGGTTTTCCGGATGAGTGTTGACCAGCTCGGCGCCGAGGCCAAGGAGCTGCTGGGACTCGGTATCCACCATGTCATTCTCTTTGGGGTGCCAGAAAAAAAGGATGCAGCCGGTTCCGGGGCCCACGCCAAGGGTGGCATTATTCAGACTGCCATCAGGGAGTTGAAGAATAAGGCCCCCCAGCTCATGGTCTCAACCGATGTCTGCATGTGCGAGTACACCAGTCACGGCCATTGCGGCATAATTGAGGGGGGACAGGTGAATAATGATGCAACCCTTGAAATCCTTGCCAAGATTGCCCTGTCCCATGCCCAGGCCGGGGCCGACATGGTGGCGCCCTCTGACATGATGGATGGCCGGGTGGCGGAGATCAGGGCGGTACTTGACGAGAGTAATTTCGATATGGTGCCCATCATGAGCTATGCGGTGAAATATGCCTCTGCCTTTTACGGCCCCTTCCGGGATGCAGCAGAATGTGCGCCCATGGAGGGCGACAGGCAGGGCTATCAGATGGATCCTGCCAATAGTAGGGAGGCCCTGCGGGAGGCCACCATGGATGTGGATGAAGGGGCCGATATTCTGATGGTCAAGCCGGCCGTGGCCTATCTGGACATCATCCGTTCCCTGCGGGACGAGTTTGATCTGCCCATTGCCGCCTACCACGTCAGCGGCGAGTATGCCATGATCAAGGCGGCCGCCGCCAATGGCTGGATTGACGGCGACCGGGTCATGCATGAGACCCTGCTCTCCATCACCCGGGCCGGGGCCGATATTATCATCACCTATGGCGCCAAGGAGATGGCCAAGATCCTTAACGGCTGAGTTGTTTGTTTATCCTGTGCCTGAATCCAGACCCTCATTGCAGCCCAGCTCTGGATTTAGGCACAGCAGCATTTTCTTTATGTTGCCCGGGTCCGGGCGGCGATTTTCCTTACCCCAGGGTCAGAGAATTACGGACCGTCTTCTTGCTTTCATAGGGTAAGGTGTCTGCCCGTTTGCTTGCTGTTTTTGGCACCCTTCATCAATATCAGTTCGCCCTTGTGGGTGGGAATATGGCTTTGCCCTTGCAGATGTGAACCAACAATGGGGCATTTGATCGTCAGCAGAAAATAGATGGGGGCCCGGGACTCTGAGAGGGTCTCATAATTGCCCTGTCCCTTGCTGATAATCAGGTCGGCCCTGGCAAAGAGTTCCTTGAACTCCAGGGAACAGTCCGCAATGGGGGTGCCGGGGCAGCCTGTGCCGTTGGTGATAACCCGGCATAGTTCGGTCAGATTGCTTTCTTGGGCATCAGCCATAAGGGCATCGTTGATAATGGGGCGGCCCTTGACCACGAAGATGATTTCCAGGGCCGGGAACATCTGTTTGAGATTTTCGATGACCAGGGCATCAAAGACAATCTCCCCGGCATTATCACCGAGGTAGAGCAGGAGGTTGCTCTTCCCCAGATCATGGCGGAGTTCCTGATAATCATTGATGGCCAGGGGGGTATCCAGGCAATTTTTGAGGGCGGATTCCGCGTCAAAATCCTGCTGGGAGCCATAATCGATGATATTGCCGGCGATGGAGAAGAGAAGCGCCGTGTGGAGCGGGTCAGGGCTGGTGGCAATTGATCTTCGGACATCCCCCACCAGGCCCCTGGCAAAGCTGTTTGATTTCTTTTTCAGATCCCCAAACGGGTCAGCGCAGCCGGACATCCTGGCAATGGTCTCATACACAGGGATGGAGTTTTCCGGCGGTGACTTTTTCAGATCAAGGGCGGGGAGGAGACGGGCAACCTCGTCGAGAATTTCCTTCTGGAGTGCTGGGTCAGGGGTGCTGAGATGGGCGGCCTTGATGGTCTGCTGGAGAAAGCAGGGCAGGCAGTGGAGGCTTGATTTCATCTCATTTGTCTCTTTTATGTAATGAATGATCGAGAAGATAGTCGGTCTTGACATTGCCCAGAGCCGCAAAGATGGTACTCATCAGTTTATCGTCCTCCTGGTAAAGGCGGCTCATCATCTGGCGGATGGACTGCCTCTTGGTGCTTTTTGTCATGGGGCAGGGATTTTCAACCGGAGAAAAACCAAAGAGACCGGCAAGTTCCTGGACCTGGTTTTTCTGCAAAAAGGCCAAGGGACGGATAATGGCCAGTTTCCCCTTAAAGAGGTCCTGTCTGGGAAGCATGGTGGAGAGGTTGCCGCCGTAGAAGAGATTGATGAAAAATGTCTCAATGATGTCTTCCTTATGGTGCCCCAGGGCCAGCTTGGTGCATCCCCTATCCCTGGCGAGATTGAAGAGCTTGGTGCGCCGGTTGCGGGCGCAGTGAAAACAGGCCGAGGAGCTCTCATTGTCAAGGGCATCTATGCCGATGGTGGTCTGGATGATTTCATAGCTGACGCCGCTTAAGCCAAGCTGTCTATCAACAAGCCGGGCCTCGTCTTTGCTAAAGCCCATGTCAAGATGGATTGCCTCGATGGTGTAGGAAATGGGAGCTTTTTCCTGCCAGAGCTTAAGGATGGCGGCCAGGACAAGACTGTCAACACCTCCTGAAACTGCGACAAGGAGCCGGTCACCATCCGCCAACATGTGATAGGTATGGAGGGCCTGGCCGATGAGACGATTAATCGAGGCTGGTAGATGGAGCATGATTTGCAAGGGGTGAGAATCCAGAATTCCGGATAGGTGGTTGGGGGGAAATGGGTTTTGCGGTGACCCGGGAAGGTGCTATTGGGTTGCCAGGTGGCGGCAGTCGCCGAATTTACGTTCCACCCCCTCACGCAACAGGGTGTCAGCAGAAACAAATTCAAACTTGCGCTGGGAGGCCTTGCCAAAGGAAAAAAGGTCGGAAAACAGGGTCTTCTGGGTTTCCTCATAGCTGCCCTTGCACAGGGTTCTGCCGCTTTGGAGATGGATGAGGCGATAGTCAAAACTCACCGAGGCCGGTTCGTTGGCGCCATATTTCCTGCCCTCGAGTTTGCCGTAGTCGATGAGCCGGGTGATGAGGACGGCGTCACCCTTGGCCTGCATGCCTATATGACGGGCCCTTTTACGGAGGTTGCCGGTGAAGGTGCCGGTCAGGGATTCCTGTTGCATGGCTGAAAGGATATGGACGTTCCCCTTCATGGCAAAATACTCAGCAATAATGGAGCTGAGCGCCTTGCTGCCCTCGTCAAGGTTGAGGGCCTCAGCACTTCTGCTCCCCTGGTCAACAAGATCATGTTCGCTTTGTAAGACAACGATGGAGTTGAGTGTCAGTTCGGCAAAGCTGTCTTTGGCCATCTCATGACTGGATTGCGGAGACTGGGCAGCACAGGCGGTCAAGAGGAAAATGGTGAGGGCGAAGATAAGTCCATGTGGTCGAATCATGACTGTTCCCGAGTAGGTTGATAAACTTATAAGGTACCTTTTGAGGAAAGGGTGCCTTGGACCCTTGGATCAATGGCGGTGGCCTGATCAAGGGTCCTGCCCAGGGCCTTGAAAATGGCCTCAATAATATGGTGGGTATTAACACCATATGCCACTTCCACATGCAGTGTCAATCCGCAGTTAAAGGCAAATGCCCGCAGAAACTCCTGGATCATGGTGGTGTCAAAGGTGCCTGTCTTTTGGTCGAGGGGGACAACATTATAATGGAGATAGGGTCTGTTGGAAAAGTCCATGGTGACCCGGGCCAGGGTCTCATCCATGGGCAAGGAGAAATGACCGTAACGGCTGATGGAGGAAAAATCAGCAAGGGCTTCTTTAAAGGCCTGGCCTAAGCAGATGCCGATGTCTTCAACGGTGTGGTGGTCATCAACCTCAATGTCGCCGGAGGCCTTAATGGTAAGATCGAAAAAACCGTGCACCGTGAGCAGGGTGAGCATATGGTCAAAAAAAGGGACACCGGTGCTGATGTCAGCTGTTCCCTGGCCGTCGAGGATGAGTTTCATATCAATGGATGTTTCCTTGGTGGCCCGGGTGATGGTGCTTTTTCGGCTGGGGACGGAAGCCATGGTTTTACTCCATAATTATGTTGAAAATGAAATCACTATATATAATGATGTAACGATATGTTTTCTTTCCCCTTTCTTATACCAACATCCTGGAGTGTGCCGCAAGGGCAAGATAGGGGCGTCAGGGAAAAGAGGTGTTGAAATGCCTGGTGGGGCAAGGTATCCCCGGCCCCTTGTTTTCAGGAGAGCAAACCGCAAATTTTTTATTGACAAGGGTAACGAGTTCCGATATAATTCCCCCTGTTTCGCACTATCAGGCAGCGAATAGGCGGGAATAGCTCAGTTGGTAGAGCACAACCTTGCCAAGGTTGGGGTCGCGAGTTCGAGTCTCGTTTCCCGCTCCATACATACAATACTAAGGTTCGAAGACTCTTCGGACCTTTTTTCGTCATAGAAACCGGCATGGCCAGGGGTACCTGGTGCAGCAGGTTTCTATATTATTTTAGAGGAAAGTAACATGACCACCTATCTGACTCCGGTCAAAGAGATTGAGCGTAAATGGTTTGTTGTTGACGCCCAGAGCAAGGTCCTCGGTCGTCTCGCATCTGAGATCGCCACCCGTCTGCGCGGCAAGCATAAGCCTAACTACTCAACATTTCAGGATGTTGGTGATTTTGTCATAGTTGTCAATGCTGACAAGGTCCGACTCACTGGTCGTAAGCTGGAAAACAAGATATACTATCATCACACCGGTTATATTGGTGGAATGAAAGAATGTACAGCCCAGGAGCTTCTTGACAAGGATCCTGAGCAGATCATCTATAAGGCCGTGCGGGGTATGCTTCCCAAGAATTCCCTTGGTCGTACTCAGTTAAAAAAACTCAAGGTCTATGCCAGTGAGGTTCATCCCCATGAATCCCAGCAGCCTGAAGAGCTCAAGTTATAAATCGGAGAAAATTGATGTCTGCACAGAAAATCTACGCAACTGGAAAACGAAAATCAGCAATTGCCCGTGTCTGGCTCAGTGCCGGTGATGGTACTGTTGTTGTGAACAAGAAGCATTCCATGCTTGAATATTTTGGCGGCGCCCTGGATCAGCGTCTCATCCTTAAGCCTTTTGTTCTCACCGATACTGATGGTAAGTACGATGTGATGGTCACCCTGAAGGGTGGTGGTAAATCAGCCCAATCTGAGGCCTTACGTCACGGTATTGCCAAGGCCCTCACCGAGATTGACCCTGAGAACCGCGGTGCCTTGAAAAAGGCCGGTATGCTGACCCGTGACTCCCGTGTTAAGGAGCGTAAGAAATACGGTCAGAAAGGTGCTCGCGCCCGCTTCCAGTTCTCCAAGCGTTAAAAATATCCAGCCTCGATGCTGGTTATATATTCTTACAGAAGGGAAGAGTGATTTTCGAGTCACTTTTCCCTTTTTTTATACCCTGTCAAGCAGCAGATTGTTTGGTGGTTTGCTGTAACGATTCTTCAAAACAATAGGTGTAGTCAATGTGTAAGATAGGAATTGTTGGTGCCTCGGGCTATACAGGCGTTGAGCTGGCCAGGTTACTGGTCAATCATCCAGACGTTGAACTCACCGTTGCCACCTCCCGGCAATATGCCGGTCAGAAACTTTCAGATGTCTATCCCAACCTGCGCGGTCTGACTGATATTGTTCTTGAGGACGTGGTGGTGGAGGATCTCGTCCACCGGGCAGACCTCTTTTTCACGGCCGTACCACATCAGACGGCCATGAATATCGTCCCCGCCTTTTTGGCCGCCGGCAAGAAGGTGGTTGATCTCAGCGCTGATTTTCGGATCAATGACGCCGAGGTCTATGAGGCCTGGTATCAGGCCCATATTGCCAAGGAATTTCTTGCTGAGGCGGTCTATGGCCTGCCGGAGATTAATCGTGACAAGATCAAGGGGGCGCGGCTGGTGGCAAATCCCGGCTGTTACCCCACCAGTATTATCCTCGGCCTTGCCCCCCTTCTTCAAAACGGTATTATCGACCCCGCCACCATCATTGCCGATTGCAAGTCCGGTACCTCCGGGGCCGGACGCAGTGCCAGTACCGCCACCCTCTACTGTGAGGTCACCGATGGCTTTAAGGCCTATAAGGTCGGCGATCATCGCCATACCCCGGAAATCGAGCAGGAGATCGCCAAGCTCACAGGGCAGAGGGTTGCCATCTCCTTCACCCCCCATCTCGTTCCCATGGTGCGCGGTATTTTGAGTACGGTCTATGCCGGTTTTGTGAAAGATGTCAGCCAGGCAGAGGTGGACAACCTCTACCAGGATTTCTATAAGGATGAGCGTTTTGTGCGGCCCT
Organism: Pseudomonadota bacterium; assembly: GCA_030597865.1. Lineage (GTDB taxonomy): Bacteria > Desulfobacterota > Desulfobulbia > Desulfobulbales > SURF-16 > BM506. The sequence goes on from JAUVQZ010000015.1 coordinate 15,770, forward strand.
GTACCCCTGGTACCTTTCCATCCACCCAGTTTGTCCGTGGCAGTAATTATTGCGATATCGGCTGCAAGGTGGATCCACGCACCAGGAGGGTGGTGGTTGTCTCTGCCATTGATAATCTGGTGAAGGGCGCGGCCGGCCAGGCCATTCAGAATATGAATATTGTCCTTGGCCTTGACGAGGCTGCGGGTCTTGGCGTTGTACCGCTCTTTCCATAAGCCATGCGCAATATCAAGCTTGTTATCAGTTTTGACGGCACTGATTTCTGTGGCTGGCAGGCCCAGAGGGATCTGCCCACCGTCCAGGGTGTTATCGAAGATAGGCTCACTGTTATCTGTAATCATCCCATTATCCTGCACGGCGCCGGCCGCACGGACAGCGGGGTACACGCCTTTGGCATGGTCGCGAATTTTTCTACCGGTTCAAAAATTTCTTGCTATGGCCTGCAAAAAGGGCTTAATAGTTTGTTGCCCGATGCGATTCGCATCCTTGCCGCGGAAGACGTGGACCACGATTTCCATGCCAGAAAGAGCGCCCGGGCCAAGACATACTGCTACTATTTTTCCATCGCACCCATTGTCCTTGCTACCAATAGACTCTATGTTACCTCCCTGACCGGTCCCTTTGACTTTGACCAGGTTGACAAATGTCTCCAGGGCCTCCTTGGCTGTCATGATTTTTCCTCCTTTGAGGCCACCGGTTCCAGGGATAAGACCAGAACCTCAGGCCGGGGAGCGGTCCGCACCATTATGGGGGCAACGTTGGTTGAAGACCAAAATCCGCAACAGTTCAAACTGGTGTTGCGTGGGGATGGATTTCTGCGTAAGATGGTGCGCAATATTACTGGTACCCTGTTTGAGGTCGGCCAAGGAAGGATGACCGCTGAACAGTTTCAAGAGGTACTTGAGGGCAAAGACCGTAATCTGGCCGGGCCTACTGCCCCGGCCTGCGGTCTTTTCTTGAATGATATCGAATATGACGGAGGGGAGCAGGGTAGCTCCTCTCTGAGAGGCAAAAAATACTTTAAATAATTTTGTAACTATTGAGCGACACAACCGGTGACCCGGTATTTTATAAGCGTACCATTTTCCCCCTCCCCCTAGCCCTCTCCCCCAAGGAGAGGGGATTTAATACTCCCTCTCCCAGGGGGAGAGGGTTGGGGTGAGGGGTATGTTGCTGCTGGATAGGTACATAAATTTCTCTTCTCAAAAGGTAAGGAAATGAGCGAGCAAATCATCGAACTTGCGGCCAGGATGTCCCAGATTAAACCTTCTCCAACCCTGGCTGTGAATGCCAAGGCCAAGGAAATGAAGGCAGCCGGGGCGGATATCCTCAACTTTAGTGTGGGGGAGCCTGATTTTCCCACCCCGGACCATGTCTGCGCTGCCGGTAAGCAGGCCATTGATGAGAAATTCACCAGATATACGGCCGTGCCGGGTATCATCGAACTGCGTGAGGCCATTGTCCAGCGGTTCAAGGATGATCATGGCTGGGACTATGATGCGGATCAGGTTCAGGTTTCCTGCGGCGGCAAGCATGGCCTCTATAATATTGCCCAGGCCCTCTTTGGCCCCGGTGATGAGGTGCTTATTCCCACACCCTACTGGGTATCCTATCCGCCCATTATTACCCTCACCGGTGCTACGCCGGTGCTTGTTCCCCTGGATGAGAAGGACGATTTTGACCTCACCGAGGAGAACCTTGCAAAATTTGTCAGCGCTAAGACCAAGGGTATTATTCTCAACTCCCCTTCCAACCCCACCGGCGCTGTTTTCTCTGCCAAGGCCCTGAAGGTTGTCGCTGACATGGCCCTGGCCAAGGGCTGGGTGGTGATCACTGATGATATCTACGATACCATTGTCTATGGCGACGAGACCCTGCCCCATATCCTTGATATTGCCCCGGAGCTCAAGGAGCAGACATTGATTTCAAACGGTGTGTCCAAATCCTTTGCCATGACCGGTTGGCGCATGGGATACACCATTGGGCCTAAGCATATTATCGCGGCCATGAATAAGATCCAGAGCCAGTCCACCTCTAACCCCTCATCCGTTGCCCAGCGGGCCGCCCTGGCTGCTGTTTCCGGCCCCCAGGATTTCCCCGTCACCATGAAGAAGTCCTTTCTGCCCCGGCGCGATTATATCATCTCGGAAATGACCTCTATCCCCGGCGTGACCTGTGTGGTGCCCAAGGGCGCCTTTTATGTCTTCCCCAATCTCTCGGCCTATTACGGTAAAGCCCATGACGGCAAGGTGATTGAGGGCTCGGTGGATATGTCGGCCTATCTTCTTGAAAAAAGCTTCATGGCCACCGTGCCAGGTGCTGCCTTTGGTGCTGACGAGTTTGTCCGCTTCTCCTTTGCCGCCTCCATGGATGATATCAAGGAAGGCATGAGACGGCTGAAAGAGGCCATTGCTAATTTGAAGTAGTTTATAACTATTCAGTAGCAGTGAAGCGGCGTCAACCTCATCTTTGCCCATTTCGCCGTTGCACTGCTGGACTTTTCACATGCCAAAGTATGCTTCGAAGTTCAAAATGAACAAATCTAAGGCGCCCAGAAGGAAGTACCCTTGGGGTGCACTTCTGAATAGTTACGCTTTCGAGTTGAGGGTAATTTCTTGCCCTCACTTGATAGTTATAAATTTTTTTTAAAAAAAACGGCTTCACCACAGAGACATTTTTTTCAATCACCCCTTTGAAAACGGGTATAGAGAAAAGAGATAAAAAAAGGCGCTTCTCGATTACGAGAAGCGCCTTTTTTTATCTCTTTTTAAGGGGATGGGCAGGGTTATTATTCCTCTTCGCTCATGGCCCACGTCCACTGGTCCAGCGGTTTGGGGGCTGATAAGGGTTTTAGGCCACTGCTCTTATAGCATTGATACACCCAGCTCTCGTTTTTGATGAAGATTTTGATCAGTCCAAGGCTGGGATGGGTATACATTCCATCTTTAAACGGTCCGTCCATACTCGCTCCTTCCTGTTTTGTATTTTATCACCGCATCAGAGGCGGCCAAATTATAAGCTGTATTTTATGAACTGTAAGGGATAGGGGGGTGCTTACCTCCCCCTCACCCTAACCATAACCTTCCGGAGTCTCCCTGCGGTCGCTTACCTCCCTCATGGAGAGGGAACTTTCCCCCTCAAAAACTCATTCTTCTTTTTTCTCCAAACAAGTGGCAATACATGCCGAGCAATTGGATTTGGTCTGGCCACTGGCACAATAGTCACTGAAGCTCTGTATCCAGTCTGCCCCACCCCGGGGGCATTCTTCAACAAATTTTACAAAATGTATCATGCGGTCGATGATTTTCCGGGGCGCGGCATGCTCGATTTTGCAGGCCCCCTCATCGGCGGTCTTCTCGTCAACGGCCAGCACCTTGATGAAAAAATCCTGGAGAGCGCTGTGGCGGCGGATGATATCAGCACTCACCACCTCACCCTTTTGGGTCAGGGTGATTACCTCGTAGGGTGCGTAATTGATCAACCCTTTCTTGGCAAGGGAGCGGAAGGCCTCGGTCACTGAAGAACGGCTTACATCAAGCTCAGCGGCAATCTCCTTGGCCCGGGCCACCTGTTTTTTAGCGACGATATGGGCAATAACCTCGAGATAATCCTCCAGGCTGGCACTGAGTTGGTCATCATCCTGTATCATGGATAACTCCTGTATTTTGTCCCAAAACATGTTGGTTCCATCGGTACTTTATTACACCAGTCCAACTTTACCTTTGCGCCGGGATAATTGCTATGATTTTGTCAGGAAATCATGGCCGCTTAATGAAACAGCTAAGGGGAGTGACATGGGGTGATCGCTTCGGTTTCCAGGCGATTTAGCCATGATTTTGGATCTGGGTGAATTGTAAACAGAAACAAAGTTGTTAATTCTGCAACAGCCCTTTTTTGAATCGCCATTAGGCGATGCTACGAGTAATAATTCTTGTCAAGTATTCGCTGCTTTGTTATACGTTTCTATAGTTTAGCCTTACAATGCCATGAGTGAATGGGGCATCATCCTTAAAAAGTGCAAAGGTGAAAGTATGAATGAAAAGGGTTTTACACTTATCGAACTCATCGTCATTATCGTCATTCTTGGTATCCTGGCGGTGACGGCTCTACCACGCTATGTAGATATGCAGCAAGATGCACGTGATGCTGCTGCTGAAGGTGTAATTGGAGCTGCACAAGGCGCTGCTTCAATTAACTTTGCAGCCAACCTGCTTCCTAATGCAAATGCAACAGTAGTTGCGCCTGGTATCGTTTCGGGTGCTGATTTATTTGCTTGTATGGAAGAGCAACCTGAAGGCTGGATTGCTGATGTCGCTGCAAACTGTGTTGGTGGTACGCTCGCTGCCGCAGATGTAGCAGGAGGCTGTATTTGTCAAGCTGCGGCTTCTCCTTGTAATGCTTCCGCTTATATCGTCGGTATAATTGCGGAAAATAGTAGTGCCATCCCCCCGACTAAGGCCGTGCTTGCAAGAAGCTGGTAGACGTTTTTTTTTACTTAAGAAAGAAAATCATAGACTTATGTCGTATAGTTAGGCAAGTCCACAAAAAAGCCCGATGCTGAAATCAGCATCGGGCTTTTTTGTGGTTCAGAAGATAAAAAGAATACAGTGTTGTCCGTCAGCCTTGAAACAAGAGGTAATATTTTCTTAGTTGACTGATGGGGCTAATAGTAAAAGCTAACCTTAGCCCCCCCGCATGACCTCCATCATCGACCACATGGGGGTGAAGATGGCCAGGGCGATGAAGCCCACCATGATGCCCATGAAGAGCAGGAGGATGGGTTCGATGAGGGTGGCGAGATTCTTGATGGTGTAGTCGGTCTCCATATCATAATAATCGGCAACCTTGTCCATCATCTCGTCAATGCGGCCTGACTCAACGCCGACACTGACCATCTGGGTCACCATCTCCGGGAACAGGGGCTGGCGGGACATGGCATCATCAAAGGAGATGCCATTCTCCACCTCAGTGGATATCTCCGCCAGTTGATCGCGGAGGATGAGGTTTTCCAGGGCTGCCGACGACAGGCCCAGGGTCTTGATGATAGCAATGCCGCTTCTGGTTAAAACCGCAAAAACTCGGCTGAAGCGGGCCATGTATATCTTGGTATACAATGTGCCAAATACGGGGAGGCGCATGGTTATGGAGTCGCGCAGATGGACAAACTCGCGGTACTGCAGGCCCATGCGATACAAAAGGACCAGGCCGACCACCATGGCGATGATAAGAATATGATAGTTGGCGAAAAAATTACTGATGACAATAAGTAGACGGGTGGCAAGGGGCAGCTCAACCCCGGAGTTGTTAAAGAGAGTAATAAACTTCGGCACCACATAGCTCATCAAAAAGAATGTGGCGGAAAAGAGCGCTATGACGACGATTTTCGGATAGCGGGTGGCGGCCTTGATCCGTTCACTTACCTCCTTCTCATTTTCCAGCAGGTCAGCCATATAGCCAAAGGAGGTGTCAAGGGTACCAGACTCCTCACCCACCCGGATGATATTTCTGTACAGGATGGTGAAAATCTTGGGCTGTTCTGCAAAGGCATCGCCCAGGCTTTCACCCTGTTCGATTTCCGTGCGGATCTTGAGAATTACCCCGCGCAGGAGGGGATTTGAGACCTGCTTGGCGAGGATGGTCAGGGTTTTGAGCATATCAACGCCGGCGGAAAGCAGGGTGGAGCATTGCCGGCAAAAGAGGATATGGTCCTCAAGGGTTACACCCCGCCATTTTTCAAGGAGGGAGATTTTGGTGTCAGTGCCCTGGGGGGCGTCGGCAAGCTCCCCGGCCGCTATGATGCTGATCGGCGTCAGGTGCTGGGTGATGAGCCATTTCTCGACGTCCTTGACGATATCCGCCTCATGGGTTCCCTGCTTGGCAAGGCCGCGGCCATCAATGGCTTCATAATAAAAGGCAGGCATGGCTAGTGTCCTGTTAAGGGTGAAAATGGCGCAGGATTGCGACGGTGTTTGGCGTGTCCGGCAAGGCGCAGCTGATTGAACATAGCAGGGCTATGTGATTGAAGCTGCAACGCAGCAGGCGCGACAAACAACAGGCAATATGCGTCAGTTGGGCCTTGACAGGACACTAATCCTTATGCTCCAGGGAGAGGCGCAGGACCTCATCAAGGGAGGTTATGCCGCTAAGAACCTTGGCAAGGCCTGCCTGGCGGAGATTTTGGAAGCCCTCCAGGGCGGCCTGCCTGGCGATTTCCCGGGATGAGGCCTGTTCCATGATCAGCTTTTCAATACTCTTTGAGAGCTCAAGGATTTCATAGATGGCTGTTCGGCCCCGATAGCCGGTGGATTCACACCGGGCGCAACCCTTGGGCCGATAAATGACAATATCAGCCTGGGGGGTGGTGGGAAAAAGCTTGGCAAGGGCAGGGGTGATCTCCTGTGGTTCTTTGCAGGCCGGGCAGAGCCGTCTTGGCAGGCGCTGGGCCAGAACCAGGCCCAGGGACGAGGCAATCAAAAAGGGCGGGATACCCATATCAATGAGCCGGGCCACGGCCCCGCATGCGTCGTTGGTATGCAGGGTGGAGAGTACCAGGTGACCGGTGAGGGCTGCCTGGATGGCAATTTCCGCGGTCTCCACATCGCGGATCTCACCAATCATGACAATGTCCGGATCCTGGCGCAGAATGGAACGCAGGGAGGAGACAAAGGTGAGATTAGCCTTGAGGTTGACCTGGACCTGGTTGACCCCGGCAAGGTCATATTCCACCGGATCCTCAACGGTAACGATGTTCTTATCAGGTGAATTTATCTTGTTTAAGGCACCGTACAGGGTGGTGGTCTTACCACAGCCGGTGGGGCCGGTGACCAGGATGATCTCGTGGGGCATGGCAAGATGATCCCTGAAGATTTTTTCCTGTTCCGCCTCAAAACCAAGATCGGCGAGGGCAATTTTTACCTTGCTCTTGTCCAGCAGGCGCATGACCACCTTCTCGCCGTTTCTCAGGGGTAGAATCGACACCCTGATGTCAAACTCCTTGCCCGAGATGGGCAGCTCAATGCGGCCATCCTGGGGTTTACGCCGTTCGCCAATATCAAGCTGGCTCATGATCTTGATTCTGGAAATGAGGTTGGGATGCATCTCCAGGGGGTAGTCGCGGATTTCTTTTAACAGGCCATCCACCCGGCA
>JAUVQZ010000080.1 GCA_030597865.1 Pseudomonadota bacterium
AGGCGTCCCGCAAGGCCCAGCAGGCCGTGGCCCTGCAGCAGAAAAACACCGACATCATCAGCCAGAATGCCGAGCTGGAGCAGGCCCTGCACGAACTCAAGGCCACCCAGTCCCAGATGCTGCAGAGTGAAAAGATGGCATCCGTGGGCCAGCTCGCCGCTGGCGTGGCCCATGAGATCAACAACCCCACCGGCTTTGTCACCAGCAACCTCGCCAGCCTGGAAAAATATATCCAGCGCCTCAGCGATTTTTTGGCCCTGCTCCAGGAAGCTGTGGTGCCGGAAAAAAAGGCGGAAATCATCAGGCTCCGCAAAAAGATGAAGATCGATCATATCAGCGCGGATATCCATGATCTGATTGCCGAGAGTCTGCAGGGCACCGAACGGATCAAGAAGATCGTCATGTCGCTGAAGAACTTCTCCCGTCAGGACCAGGAGGAGTATGGCCCGGCCAGTATCAACGACTGCCTGGAGTCCACCCTCACCGTGGTCTGGAACGAGCTGAAGTATACATGCACCCTGGACAAGGAGTATGGCGACCTGCCACCCACCAAATGTTACGCCCAGCAGCTCAACCAGGTCTTCATGAACCTGCTGATCAACGCGGCCCAGGCCATTACCGAGCAGGGGCTAATCACCATCAAGACCTGGGCCGAGGCAGAGACCATCTTCATCACCATCTCAGACACGGGCAGCGGCATGGATGAGGAGACCTGCCACCATATATTTGAGCCCTTTTTCACCACCAAGGAGAGGGGCCAGGGCACTGGTCTGGGCCTCAGTATCGCCTATGACATCATCACCAAGAAACACCATGGTGTGATCAGGGTGGCCAGCACCAAGGGTGAGGGCACCACCTTTACCATCGAGATTCCCATTATTGAGGATGGCCACCATGACTGAGCAATCGAGCCAAGACCGCGTCCTGGTTGTCGATGATGAGCCGCAGGTTCTGGCCTCCATCGCCCGCCTCTTCCGCCAGGAGGGCATAGAGCCCCTCCTGGCCGACAGTGGCGAGCAGGCCCTGGAGCTCCTCAACCACCATGGGGTGGCGGTGCTGCTCACCGATAACCTCATGCCCGGCACCAGCGGCATGGAGCTCCTCACTGCTGCCAAGGACCAATTCCCTGACACGGTGCGCCTGATGATGACAGGCAACGCCAACCTCACCGTGGCCCTTGAGGCCATTAATGAGGGAGAGGTCTATAAGTTCATTGTCAAACCCTGGGACAATGATGAGCTGGTGGCCATGGTCAGGGAGGCCTATCATCGCTTCCAGCTCATACAAGCCATGAGGAACGCCGATGAGTTGACCCTGCGCTCCCTGGCCCAGACCATTGAACTCAAGGACCGTTACACCCGCGGCCACTGTGACCGGGTGGCCCACTACGCCCTGCAGCTGGCCGAGCGGCTGGCCATGAGCGCAGAGGGAAAAAAGCTGCTGCGCCACGGCTGCTGGCTCCATGACTGCGGTAAGATTGGCATCCCCGAGTCCATCCTCAACAAGGAAGGCCCCCTCAACCCCGGGGAATTTATCATGATAAAAAAACACCCAGGCTGGGGGGTAAAGGTGGCCAAGGAGGCCGGCCTTGACCAGGTCACCAAAGACATCATCTACCACCACCATGAACGCTTTGACGGCAGCGGCTACCCAGACGGCCTGGCAGCAGACGATATCCCCCTGATGGCCCAGATCGCTGCCATGGCCGATGCCTATGATGCCCTGACCACAAACCGCTCATACCGGCAAGGCTTCAGCCACCGCAAGGCCATGGAGATCATGATGGCCGAAAGGGGCAGGGCCTTTAGCCCAGAGCTCCTGGACCTCTTCCTGGCCGAGATAAAATCGCCCCTGGATCAGGGCACTGACCTGCCACCAGGATGCCAGGAGCAGGAGAAGAGGACCGTCCTGGTGGTGGATGACAACAAACTGATCCTCAAGGCCATGGGTCGCGCGCTTGCGCCCCTGGACCTCTCTGTCATCACGGCGGAATCGGCCCCGGAGGCCCTGGCCGTCATGACCAGGCAGGATATTGCCGTGCTTATCACGGATAAGCGCATGCCTGGCATGGGTGGTCTGGATCTCCTGCACAGGGTCAAGGCGCAGTGGCCAGCCACGGTGGCCATCCTGATGAGCGGTGACGTGGAGTGCCCGGAGGCTGAGCAGGCCCTTAAGAGGGGGGCAATCCAGCGCTACCTTGTCAAACCATGGAACCCTGACGAGCTGCTCCGGACCATCACCGCGGCCCTTGAGCAGCACCAGGACAATCTAGTACGGTGTAATCTTTAAATAGGTGTTTAGCGGTTTAGCGGTTTTGCGGTTTAGGCTGTTAGGGGCGTTAGAGATAAGCCCATGCACCCCTAACAGCCTATAGCCTAAACCGCTCACAACCTGAAGACAGCCTGAAGAATACACGCTGTTCACGTAACCAAGAGCTGATATTGACACAGGTGCGAAAATTAAAGGTTTACCTTGCCACTAGCCAAGGCCAGAAAAGGGAAGAAGCATGGACCAGCCCCATAACCAGGAAGAGTATTACCGCACCATCCTTGACGGCATCCGCGACCCCCTGCTGGTGATGGACCGTGAGCTGACCTGTCACTTTGTGAACAGGGCGGCCCACGATATCCTTGATATTGACCCCAGTGGTCCCCAGGGCAGGAGCTGTCACGAACTTGTCCATGGCCTTGACCTCTCCTGCCAGGAGAGGGGGGAGGTGTGTCCGGTGCTTGAGGCCATGGAGAGCGGCGACATGGTCCGCACCATCAAGGAGTTCACCGTGGCTGCCGGCCTGGTGCGCTCCTTTGAGATCAGCGCCGTGCCTCTCAAGAACGAGGCAGGCGAGGTCACCGAGGTGGTTGAGGTCTTGCGGGACATCACCGCCAGCCTCGACCACATGAAGCTCCAGGAGCTGACCGGTAAGATTGAGATGGCCAAGAGGGAGTGGGAGGCCACCATGGACTGCGTCCAGGACTTTATCATCCTGGTTGACGACAAAGAGCGCATCAAACGCTTTAACCGACCCCTGGCCGACTTCAGCAGCCTACCGTTTGACGAGATCCTGGAGCAGGAACTCTCCGCCTTTATGGCGGCCCAGGGTCTGGAGGTAGAGCTCTGTCTCCTCGACAGCAAAGAGTGCGAGTGCCGCCACAGGGCCTCGGGCCGCTCCTTTACCATGCACTCCTACCCCCTGGCCACTGAATCGGGCCTGATGCGCGTTGTCACCTTCCACGATATCAGTCAACGTCAGGAGGCCTCCCAGGCCCTGGAGGAGAAGAACCAGGAGCTGGCCCAGGCCTTCAGCGAACTGAAGGCGGCCCAGGCCCAGCTCCTCCAGCAGGAGAAGATGGCATCCGTGGGCCAGCTTGCCGCCGGCGTGGCCCATGAGATCAACAACCCCATCGGTTTTGTCACCAGCAACATCAACTCCCTGGTCAAATATCAGCGCATGATCAGCGATTTTATTGAGTTCCAGGAAAAATTCATTAAGGCCCTTTGCCCCTCAACTGACATACTCAAGACCCTTGCCAAACAGCGGCGAAAGATGAAGATCGACTTTATCCTCGGAGACATCAGCGACCTGATCAACGAATCCCTGGATGGGGTGGAGAGGGTGAAGAAGATCGTCATGAACCTCAAGAACTTCTCCCGGGTGGACCAGGCGCAACAAAGTTTGGCACATATCAATGATTGCCTGGACGATACCATCACCATTGCCTGGAACGAGCTCAAGTATAAATGCACCATTGCTAAGGAGTATGGGGAGTTACCGCCCATCACCTGCTACCCCCAGCAGCTTAACCAGGTCTTCATGAACCTGCTGGTCAATGGGGCCCAGGCCATGGCTGAGCCTGGAACCATCACCATCAAGACCTGGTTTGCCGAAGATTCTATTTTCATCACCATTTCCGACACCGGCTGCGGCATTGCCCCGGACCATCTCTCCCATGTCTTTGAACCCTTTTTCACCACCAAGGATGTGGGCCAGGGCACCGGCCTGGGACTCAGTATCTCCTACGACATCATCGTCAAACAGCATAATGGCGGAATCAGCATCCAGAGCAAGGAGGGCGAGGGAACGACCTTCACCATCTGCCTGCCACTCCCAGATCAGGAAGAGACACCATGACCACTCCAGCCCCTATTTCACTCCTCCTTGTCGAGGATGAGGATACCATTGCCGTCTTCATCAAGGCCCTCCTGGAAGAAAACGGCGATTTCCTCATTCAACGGGCGGCCTGCCTGGAAGAGGCCCAAAAGACCTTAAGACAGGTGGAGCCCGAGGTCATTCTCCTGGACCTCAACCTCCCTGACAGCATAGGCCTGGACACCCTGCAGGCCATGTTGGCCACCAAGACAACGGCCGCCATTATCATCATGACCGGCTCCAACGATGAGGAACTGGCGGCCAAGGCCCTCCAGCAGGGGGCACAGGACTACCTGATCAAGGGGCAGAGCAATAATATGCTCATCATCAAATCCATCCGCTATGCCCTGGAACGTAAACAGTTTCACCACCAGCTCCTGCTGAGCCAGAGCCAGATGCTGCAGAGTGAGAAAATGGCCTCCATTGGTCAACTTGCCGCCGGCGTCGCCCATGAGATCAATAACCCCATGGGCTTTATCACCAGCAACCTTCATACCCTGCAGAGGTATCTTGACCGCCTCACTGATTTTATGGCTCTCCAGGCCTCTGCCCTGGCCACTCATCCTGATCAGAAGCTGCAGACAGAGATTGCCGGCCAGCGAAAAAGAATGCAGATCGACCATATCAAGGAGGACCTTCAAGACCTGATCAACGAATCACTGAGTGGCGGCCAGCGGGTTAGTGAGATTGTCCAGGGCCTGCGCAGCTTCTCGCGCACCGACCAGCAGCAGCACGAAAAGGCCTCCATTAACGATATCATCAGCGACACCATCAAGATCGTCTGGAATGAGCTGAAATATAAGGCTACCCTTGCGGAGGATTTCGGCGATCTGCCTCTGGTGCCCTGCTTTCCCCATCAGCTTGGCCAGGTGATCATGAACCTGCTGGTCAATGGGGCCCAGGCCATTGACCAGCAGGGTGAAATTACCATTCGCACCAGCCACCAGGATGACAGGGTCACCATTGCCATCTCCGATACGGGCAGCGGCATTGCTCCGGACAAACTTACCAAGATCTTCGACCCCTTCTACACCACCAAGAAGATAGACAAAGGCACTGGCCTGGGCTTAAGCATCGCCTACGACATTATTACCAATAAACACCAGGGCACCATTGATGTCCAAAGCGAGGTAGGCATGGGCACCACCTTTACAATCACACTCCCTATCCTTCAGGAGGAAGATAATGACTGATCAGGATATTACCATTCTCTGTGTCGATGATGAGCCAAATGTTCTCAAGGCGGTGCGCCGCCTCTTCATGGATGATGATTATGAAATCCTCATTGCTGAGTCCGGAGAAGAGGGCCTCCAAGAGCTTGACAATGGGCCGGAGGTGCAGGTGGTGATCTCCGATTACCGGATGCCCGGCATGAACGGCGTTGACTTTCTCAAACAGGTCTGTGAACGCTGGCCGGACACGGTGCGCATCGTCCTTTCCGGCTACGCCGATACCGCGGCCATAGTCGCGGCCATCAATGAGGGCCAGATCTACAAATTCATCCCCAAGCCCTGGAATGATGACGAGCTGCGGATCACCATTGCCAAGGCGGTGGAGCTCTACTTCCTCCAGCAGGAAAATGTCGCCTTGACCAGGGAGCTGCAGGAGACCAATGAGGAGCTAAAGACCATCAACGAGAACCTGGAAGCAAGGGTGGCGGAAAGAAGCCAGGAAATCCTCTTTCAAAACAAGGTGCTGGCCAATGCCCACTTCATCCTCAACACCCTGCCCATTGGTGTGCTGGGTATTGATATTAACGGCATCGTCGTCCAGTTTAACAGGGAATGCGCTGAACTGCTTGGCACCGGCCCCGTGACCCTCATCGGCTCTGAGGCCGCCGATGCACTGCCGGACACCATCCTGCAGGTCATGGCCAAGCTCGCCAAGGAGGGCGATATTGTCTCCGACAGGATTGCCCTGGGCGACAGGCCGCTTCAGCTCACCGCAGCATACATGAAGAGCGAACAGGGCCAGGAGGGCAAAATCCTGATCCTTGAAGCCGACCGTTGCCCGCCTTGACAATACATTTTTTGTAACTATTCAGCACCTTAGCCAGGTGGAGAGGCTGTAGGTATTTAGGTGGAGAGGCTGTAGCCTGTTAGACTGAAGGCTGTAGGCACAGCAAACCCTCAGTAATCGTTGTTGAAACTAACAGCCTTCAGGCTAATAGGCTAATAGCCTACAGTCTAAGCAACCTGAACCGTTACAGATAGTGGGTAAAACAGATGACAGATGTAAACAGGCAGGAAAAAATAATCGGCGGCCGTATCCTCTTTGTTGATGACGAGGTCAACATCCTGCGCTCCATGCGCCGCCTCTTCATGGATGACGAGTTCGAGGTCTTTATTGCCGAGTCAGGCAAAGAGGCCCTGCAGATCCTCAAAGATGAGGATGAGATGGGGATCATTGTCTCGGATCAACGGATGCCGGAGATGACCGGCGTCGACTTCCTTGAAAAGAGCAAAACCATCGCCCCCCACTCTGTGCGCATCCTGCTCACCGGCTATGCCGACATCAATGCGGCGGTGGATGCCGTTAACCGCGGCGGCGTCTTCCGCTATCTGCACAAACCCTGGAAGGACGACGAGCTCCTGCAGACGATCCAGGCCGCCTTCAAATACTACAACCTCATCAAGGAGAACAAGCGGCTCACCGCCCTGGTCTTAAAGCAGAACGAACAGCTCAAAAACTGGAATAACGAACTGGAAACCATGGTCCAGGAGCAGACCATGAAGCTTTCCAACAGTAACGACTCCCTGCAGCGCCTCAACGACAAGCTCTATAACAACTTCAAGGGCACCATCCTGGCCTTTTCCTCCCTGCTGGAGATGCGGGATAAGTCCATGCGCTCCCACTCCCGCAATATTGCCGAGGTGGTGCGCAGGGCCTCTGAATCCATGGAACTCAGCAATAGAGAGATCGACACCCTGGTGGCAGCCTCTTTCCTCCATGATATCGGCAAGATCGGCATCCCGGACCTCATGCTCCACACCGAGGAGAGCAAGATGAGCCAGCACGAATGGACGGAGTACAGCAAGCATGCGGTGCGCGGCCAGGCCGCAGTGGAGGGCATCGACGGGTTACGGGAGGCAGGCAGGCTCATCCGCCACCACCACGAACGCTACGACGGCCTGGGCTTCCCTGACGGCCTGAGAAAAAACGCCATTCCCGTAGGGGCGCGCCTCATCGCCATTGCCGATTTTTTCGATAAAAAGTTCCGACGCCAGCAGGGCGGCTCCGCCATTGACAAGGTGGGCAAACTGGTTGAGGCCGAATCGGGCCGGGCCTTTGATCCCCGCCTGGTGCCCAAGGTGCTCAAGGCGGCCAAAAAATTCTACGCCGACAAAGAGTCCACCAGCGAGGCCACGGAGATGGAGCTCCTCCCCTATGATCTGGAAGACGGCATGGTGGTCAGCCGGGATGTCCTCAGTGGCACCGGCGTCTTACTCCTGGGGGCCGGCACGGTGCTCAACAGCAAGAATCTCGCCACCCTCAAGCGCTATTACCAGGTTGACCCGGCAAACCACGGTGTCTTTGTCACCACCCGATAGGCCCATTTCCATGATCGAGTTTGACGAACAGAAAAAACGGCTGGTCTTGAAGCTGGTCTATTATGGCCCGGCCCTGTCCGGCAAGACCACCAACCTCCTCTGCCTCCACGACCTCCTCACCAAGGAGGGGCGTGGTGATTTGATGATGCTGGACACCAAGGATGACCGCACCATCTATTTTGATCTGCTGCCCTTCTTCCTCAAGACCCCCAGTGGCTTGAAGATTAAGGTCAAGGTCTACACCGTTCCGGGCCAGGTCCGCCATGATGCCACCAGAAAGGCGGTGCTCCAGCGGGCCGACGGCGTCGCCTTTATTGCCGACTCCCAAGCCACAGAGGCCCGTAATAACAGCACCAGTTTTGACAATCTGGAGACCAACCTCTCCCTGGTGGGCCTCAATATTGAAAGGATACCCCTGGTTGTCCAGTATAATAAACGAGACCTCGATGACATTATTGACGAGGCGAACATCCGGCGGGTCTGGGACCCCACGGGAATCCCGGTCTACCTAACCTCGGCCCTCAAGGGCTGGGGGGTGCTGGAGTCCTTTGCCGACCTGGCCCGACAGACCTACCACTCCATTGATAAACGCTATGACCTGGCCGGCCGCCATGGCCTGAGCAGCTCCGAATTTGTCAGCAGGCTGACCACACGGAGCTGAAAACATGGAGCTATACCATATTGAGTGAAAGAGCTAGACAAAAGCTCCCTCCCCTTTTTAGGGGGAGGGGGCATGAAGTCCACTCAATATGGCATAGCCCCGCCAAGATCCATGCAGAGGGAAGATGATGGCCAAGACCCCAACCCACAGCAATGGCAAGCGAGAAGACAACCTCTTCTTCGTGGTTGGTGACGAAAAAAAGCTCACCGAACTCATGACCTGCCAAGAGGTTGCCCCCCTTCTCCAGGGCATTATCCAGGCCGGGGCATGTTATGCGGTCATAGTTGATGACAACAGCATTCGCCTCTGGGACCATGGCCGGCCCGAAACGAACAGGGCCACCTGCCAGGTCAGCAAAGGCCTTTTCCTGGAGGGTGAAGAGGTGGCGGCCATTATGGTCCAGGGAGTCCAGGACAACACCCCGCTTATTCAGGGTCTTGCCTCGCTGGCCCAAACCACCCTGCAAGGTCTGGCCCAAAACAACCTGAAACTGATGTTGACCACCGAGCTCCACACCTCAGTGGTCAACCTCTCCCAGGAAGAACTGCTGGCTGTCAATGCGAAGCTGACCGCCTCAGAGGCGAGATACCGGGAGCTCGCCGCCAGTCTGAAAAAAACGGTGGAGCAGCGCTCCGCCGCCCTGAAAAAGGCGCACAGCCGTCTTCTCCAGCAGGAAAAGATGATGGCCGTGGGCCAGCTTGCCGCCGGCGTCGCCCATGAAATCAACAACCCCTTAGGTTTTATCGCCAGCAATCTACGCACCCTGGCAAAATACATTGACCGCTACCGCCAGCTGATATCCGCCCTGCAACAGGCAACAGCAACCTTGCCGGCCGAGGGCCAGGAGCCATTGCAGGCCCTCTCCAAAAAACTGAAGATCGCCTTTATTGATGAGGATCTCCAGGAGCTTTTAGGCCAAAGCGAGGAGGGCTGTCATCGTATCAAAAAAATTGTCGCTGACCTCAAGGGCTTTTCCCATATCGATGATGGCGAAACAACGGCCACAGACATCAATATCGAGCTTGAACGGACCCTGAATGTCCTGACCGCCCAGATTCCCGAGGGGTGTCGCGTCAGCAAAGATTTCGCGCCCCTTCCCTCCCTGCTCTGCCAGCCGGCCCTGCTCTGCCAGGTCTTTGTCAACATCATCACCAATGCCCTCCAGGCCCGCAAGCAGGGCCTGCACCTGAAGCTCTCCACCCAAAAGAGCCACAACACCATTACCATCGAGATCAGCGATAATGGCCCGGGCATTCCCCCCCACCTTGTCAACCGGGTCTTTGAACCCTTTTTTACCACCCGCGAGGTTGGCGAGGGCACGGGCATGGGCATGGCCGTGGCCTATGACATCATTACCGCCATGGCGGGCACCATTAAGATCGACAGCTCCGAAGATAGGGGCACCACCGTTACTATCCGCCTGCCGCTGAAGGTATAAAAATGGCTAAATTCTCAAATCTTTTTCAAGAGGCGGCCGGCCAGGCCCCTGCCACCAGCACGCCAGACAACAGCTCGGCATCCTCTTTACCTCAGGAGGGCTTCAGCCTCCTCTTTGTTGATGACGAACCAGCTGTCCTCCGGGCCCTGGAACGAATTTTTTTGGATGAGGATTACCGGATCATCACGGCCGCCAATGGTCATGAGGCCATAGCCCTTCTCGAGCAACAGCCTGTCCAACTGGTCATCTCCGACCATCGTATGCCGGGGATGACCGGCGGCGAGCTCCTGCGCACCATCAAGGAGCGCTGGCCGGAGATCATCCGCATCATGCTCACCGGCCATGCCGACATCCACTCCATCATGGGGGCGGTCAATGAAGGGGCGGTCTTCAAATTCATCACCAAGCCATGGAATGACGAAGACCTGCGCCTCACGGTCAGCCTTGCCCTCCAGCAGTATCTCCTCATTAAAGAAAACAAGGAGCTCAAGAGGCTCACCGAAGAACAGCATGAGAGGATCAGCAAATACGCCGCGGTTCTTGATGAAAACCGGAGCCTGCTGGCCGCTTACCTTCTCAAGTCAGGAGATATAACCAAGGACAGGCTGAAGCAGGCCCAGGAACAGCAGGCAGAAGGAGAACTCCTGGGTGAAACCCTGGTGCGCCTCGGCATGGTCAGCGAATCCACCATCGCCAAGGTCTTCTCCTCCCACCTCAAGATCGACTATATCGACCTGCGTGAGCTGGAGATCCCAACCAGCGTCCTCTCCTTCTTACCCCGCGACCTGTGCGAGCGTAACCGCTTGTTAGCCGTGGCCCTTGCCAAAAACCAGATAACCCTGGCCATGGCTGACCCCTCAGACATCTTCAAACACGATAATATCGCCATGATGACCGGCCTGCAGGTCAAGGCCGTGGTCGCCAAGAGTAGCGATATCCTCACCAAGATCGGTGCGGTGTATGGCGACCAAAAAATGGGTTCCGGTTGCCATGACGACCTTGATCTTATCACCGATTTTGACATCTTTGACCCCCTTGATGAGATTGATATCGTCATTGAGGAGGATGAGGAGCAGTTGGATTTCGATGAGCTGATCAGCTCATCGGCAGTGCCGCCCATTGTCCGCATTGTCAATGCGGTGATCTCGGAGGGCGTCCGTTATAAGGCCAGCGACATCCATATTGAACCGAAGAATAAATATACGGTGATCCGCTTTCGGGTGGATGGCATCCTGCACAGCAAGATCAAGATCCCGGCCGAGCTGCAGGCCGCGGTTGTC
>JAUVQZ010000078.1 GCA_030597865.1 Pseudomonadota bacterium
CCCTTTATGCTGGAAAACACCTATGAGCAAAGCCACCATCAGCTCAAACGTACCCTCGCCGCCCTTGATTCTCCCTATGCCCGATTCTGCCTGGATGTCGGTCATGTCATGGCCTTTGCCAAGAGTCGGTGGCAGGATTGGTTGCCGGAGATGTCGCCCTGGCTCGGTCAGCTCCACCTCCACGATAATAACGGTGATCTGGATCATCATCTTGGCCTGGGTGAGGGTATTTTTGATTTTGAAGATTTTTTTGCCTTTCTGGACAGGGAAGATCTACAGCCCCTGGTGACCCTGGAGGCCCATCATGCTGGAGGTATGGACACAGGCCTTCGTTTCATGGAAAAGGTTGGCTTTATGCCGCGTCCCCTGTAACGCTGCCGGCTGCTTTAAGTTCTCCAAAAGTTTTTTCACCACAGAGGGCACAGAGAGACATTTCTCGATAACCTTTACCTCTGTGCCCTCTGTGGTGATATTTTTTATAAATCACTCATCAATACGGTCTCCATCTCTATAAATTATGGAAGAACAACAAATTTCCCCGGCCAATTTCGTCCATCTCCATGTCCATACCCAATACAGTCTGCTTGACGGAGCCATCCGTCTGCCGGACCTGTTTGATAAATGTAATGAATATGGCATGGATACGGTGACCATCACCGATCACGGTGCCATGTATGGGGCCTTGGAGTTCTATGTCAAGGCTAAGGCCAAGGGCTTAAAGCCCATTATCGGCTGTGAGTTTTATATTGCTCCGGATTCACGTTTTACCAAGAATGCCAAGAGCGCCGGCCGTGCCGCCTTTCATATCGTTCTTTTGGCCATGAACCATGCCGGCTACAAGAATTTGCTGAAGCTCTCCTCCATGGCTCAGCTTGAGGGTTTTCACTATAAACCCCGTATTGATAAAGAAATACTTGAGGCCCATAGCGAGGGCCTTATCGCCCTCACCGCCTGTCTCCATGGTGAGATTCCCTACCTCATCGCCAAAGAAAATAATATGGACCTGGCCCGGCAGAAGGCCCTGGACCTGAAGCGCATTTTTGGTGACCGCCTCTATTTTGAGATGCAGGAAAATCATATCCCTGAACAGGACGTGGTTAACAAGGGGCTGATGCAGCTTGCCAAAGAGATTGATGTCCCTCTGGTCGCTACCAATGACTGCCATTATCTTAATCGTGATGAGGCCACTGCCCACGAGTTACTCCTTTGCATCCAGACCGGTAAGACCCTGCAGGATACCAATCGTTTCCGTTTTTCCACGGACGAGCTTTATTTTAAGTCCCCAGCTGAGATGCGGCAGGACTTTTCCTATTGCCCTGAGGCCTTGGAAAACACGGTAAAGGTGGCTGAGCGCTGTAATCTTGAGATTGAGTTTGGCAACCATTATTTCCCCAACTTCGAGGTTCCGGAAGGGGAGAGCCTCGACTCTGTGTTCGACGATCTTACCCGTAAAGGCTTCAAGGAACGATTTGCCCTAATCCGTTCCCTGGAGGATATCAGTCCGGAGCTTGAGGAGACCTATCGTCAGCGTCTTGAAATGGAGCTTGGTATTATCAAGACCATGGGATTTCCGGGCTATTTCCTCATTGTTGCCGATTTTATCAACTGGGCCAAGGACCATGAAATCCCGGTTGGGCCAGGTCGTGGTTCCGGGGCCGGATCCCTGGTGGCCTTTGCCATGGGCATTACCGATATTGATCCCATCAAGTACGGCCTCATCTTTGAGCGCTTCTTGAATGTCGAGCGTCAGTCCATGCCCGACTTTGATATCGATTTTTGTCAGGAACGGCGAGGCGAGGTGATCAAATACGTCCATGACAAGTATGGCGGTGACACCAACGTCTGCCAGATCATCACCTATGGTTCCATGAAGGCCAAGGGCGTCATCCGTGATGTGGGCCGTGCCCTGGGCATGACCTTTTCTGATGTGGATCGGGTGGCCAAGCTCATCCCTGACGATTTAGGGATGACCCTGAACAAGGCCCTGGTCGATGAACCGCGTCTCAAGGATCTCTACACCCATGACGATCAGGTCAGGCAGCTCCTTTCAATCGGTATGACCCTGGAAGGATTGCAGCGTCATACCTCTATCCATGCCGCCGGCGTGGTGATCTCGCCGGAACCCATGGTGGAATATCTGCCGGTGTGCAAAGGCCCCAAGGGTGAGGTCCTCACCCAATATGACATGAAGTTTACTGAGATGACCGGGCTTATTAAGTTCGATTTTCTCGGCCTTAAGACCCTCACCGTTATTGATCGGGCCTTGAAAATCATCAAGAAGGGCCTTGATATTGATCTGGATATCTCCACCATTTCCATGGATGACCAGAAGACCTATGATCTTTTGGTCCGTGGTGATGCCCTGGGGGTTTTCCAGCTTGAAAGCTCCGGCATGCGCCAGCTGCTGATGAAGATGAAGCCGGAACAGTTCTCCGATCTTATCGCCCTTGTCGCCCTCTATCGTCCAGGCCCCCTGGAGAGTGGCATGGTGGATGACTTTGTCAATACCAAGCATGGCCGGATGGTGGCGTCTTACCCCCTGCCGCAGTTGGAGCCCATCCTCAAAGAGACCTATGGCGTTATCGTCTATCAGGAACAGGTAATGAAGATTGCCAATGTTCTGGCTGACTATTCCCTGGGCGATGCCGATAATCTGCGGCGGGCCATGGGTAAGAAGATCGCTGAGGTCATGGAGGAGGAACGCGCCAAGTTCATGGGGGGCGCCAAGAAGCTGGATGTCGATCTCAAGAAGGCGGAGTATGTCTTTGATTTAATGGCTAAATTTGCTGGATATGGCTTTAATAAGTCCCATTCTGCGGCCTATGCCCTTATCTCCTACCAGACCGCCTATCTCAAGGCCCATTATCCGGCTGAGTTCATGGCAGCCCTTCTCTCCTGTGATGTCAATAATACCGATAAGGTGGTGCGCTACATCCAGGAGAGTCAGGATCACGGTATTGATGTCCTGCCCTCTGATATCAATGAGAGTGATAAGGATTTCACCGTTATCAAGGGCGCTATTCGCTTTGGTCTGGCTGCAGTGAAAAATGTCGGCGGTGCGGCCCTGGATTCCATCATTGAGGTCCGTAATGACGATGGTCCCTATAGATCCTTAGGTGATTTCTGTACCCGGGTGGACTCGCGCAAGGTCAATAAGAGGGTTATTGAGAGTCTGGTCAAGGCCGGTGCCTTTGACACCCTGGGAGGTAGACGCTCCCAGATATTTGCCATCATTGACCAGGCCATGGAACAGGCCCAGGCTGCCCAGCGGGACCGGGAGAGCGGCCAGATCTCACTCTTTTCTGCCATGGCCAGCGGCACCACGGAAAAGGCCACGGATATTCCCCTGCCTGATATCCCGGAGTGGGATGACCGCCAGCGCCTGGCCTTTGAGAAGGAGACCGTGGGGTTTTACATCACCGGTCATCCCCTGGACAACGTCAGGGATGAGCTGGCCAATGCCACGGAATGCGCCATTGTCGATTTGGCCACGAAGAATGATGGTTCGGCCGGCCGGGTGGGGGGCCTCATTAAGACCCTGAAGAATCACAAGAGCAAAAAGGGCGATGCCATGGCCTTCCTCACCCTTGAAGATGTCACCGGTGAGGTGGAGGTGGTTGTTTTTCCCTCGGCCTATGCCCAGTGTTCCCATCTCCTGAGCTCTGATGAGCCCATTATTATCCAGGGCCAGGTGCAAAAGGAGGAGGAGGGCGGTGCCAAGATTCTGGCGGATGAGGTGGTCACCCTGGCCACGGCCTTAGAGCGCTACACCACCGGCGCCCGTATTCTGTTGCACTCTGAGAGGGTCAGCCGCCCCAAGATCGAAGAGCTCAAGACCGTTATCCATAAAAATCATGGCCCCTGCCCGGTGTCGTTGATCCTCCATTTTGACGGGCGCGGGGAGGCGGATATTGAGATCCAGAAGGATCTTACCATCATGCCCAGCCGTAGCTTCAGTAAGGGGGTGGAGGAAATTCTCGGGACGGGCGTTCTCCGCTATCAGAAGAAACAGGCGGAACTGATGCAGCGTAAAAACAGCAAAAGTTGGCAGAAGAAGGCCCCTTAGCCTGGAAGAGGGTTGCTGACACCTTAGCCGGGCGGTAATTCGTAAAAACCAGGCCCGCATGTGGCGGCTACGCATCAATTTCCATGTTATCAACGCTGGAATCCACTTTGATATCCGCACCAACGATATGGGCTCGCTGTTTTATTATGGATATTGATATAACAGGTTCTTGGGCGGCTAATTTTGCTCCATAATCTTCAGGATTTTGTTTATTGGCCATGGCTAACAATTCGCATAAAATCAAAGAGCTCGAACAGCAGATCACTGGTTTGTTGGGGGAGATAAAGACCCTGCACCAGAGGGACGACATCTGGCAGAAATTGCTGGATACCTCTCCCGATGCAATTTTTATTGCCGATGCTGATTCAGGACGTATCGTCGAGGCCAATCATCATGCTGAAAAACTTCTGGGATATAGTCAGGATGAACTCATAGGTCTTCATCAAAGCCAATTGCATCACCCAGCCTTTCTTGATCTGTACGCTGAAATTTTTAAGGAAGGTATTGCTGCTGGCAAGATGTCGGCAAAGAATATAGACATTCAGCGTAAAGATGGTGAAGTGGTCCCTGTTGAGATTTTTGCCAGCACCTTCTTTCGGGATAACAAGAAGCTGATTGTCGGTTTCTTCCGTGATACGAGCGCCATCAAGGATTCACAACAATCCCTGGCCGCAAGTGTTGAACGGTATCAGTTTCTTTTCAACAAGGCCTATGATGGTCTCACCGTTTATCATCCCCAGCCGGATGGTACGCCCGGCACTTTTATCGAGGTCAATGACGCCGCCTGCCGAATCATGGGTTGTTCTCGGGATGAAATGTTACGGCTCTCTCCCATTGATATGGTGATGGAGCATGAGTGGCCCCAAATTGCCAAGGTGGTGGAAGAACTAAAGGAGAAAGGCTCGGTGGTTTTTACTATCCAGGTCGTCCGCAATGACAACCGGATTATCACCGTTGAGATCCACGACCATCTTTTTGAATTTGAAGGCAAGCCCACGGTTCTTTCCATTATTCGCGACATCAGCGGCAGGGTGGAGGCCGAGGAAAAACTGAAAGAAACCCAGGGGAAATTGATCTATACCGATAAAATGACGTCTTTGGGTGAACTGGTGGCCGGCGTTGCCCATGAACTCAATAACACGGTTAATTTTATCACCGGCGCCATGCCGCCGCTCAAGCGGAATATCAACATGTTGCAGGGGGAATTGCGGGAGTTATGTGCTGGAAATTCTCAGCTGTTAAACAAGGAAGGTCAGCAAAAAGATGGGGAAAGTATCGACAATCTGTTTTCCACCATTGAGGAGCTCTTTGCTAATGTCGAGGAGGGAGCCAGGCGAACCAGTTCCATTGTCCATGATTTAAAAGTTTTTTCCCATAAAAAGGGTGTGGAGCTTGTCCGTTATGATCTCCATAAGATTTTGGAAACAAATCTTGCCCTGTTGGCCCACGAACGTGTTGAAATAAACAGGGATTTCGGGGCAAGCAACCATCATATCTATTGCTATCCTGATTTCTTGGCCCAGGTTTTTATGAATCTGCTCATTAATGCCCTCCAGTCATTCCCTGGGCAGAAACAGGGACAGGTCTGGGTCAGGACATGGAATGATGACGAACATTTTTTCGTCTCCATCCGTGATAACGGCATAGGCGTTCCTGGAGAGATACGGACCAAGATATTTGAACCATTTTTTACCACCAAGAAGGTAGGGGATGGCACCGGCTTGGGGCTGAGTATCTCCTACAGTCTTGTTAAGAAGCACAAGGGTGAAATAAGGTTGCAGAGTAGTTCCGAACAGCAGGGCAGTGAATTTGTGGTGTCATTGCCGGTTGATCTGCGTCGTCTCCGGGGGTAAGGAGGTTGGCGGCGAGCCTTGCTGTTGCCAGGTGTTTGTCGGGCTTAGAGAATCGTGGCTAAGCTCCGATCTTGTGGGTGACTCGAAGTAGGGGGGCTGTCACCATCACCGCGCCCCGAAGATGGCCGTGCCCACCCTGATCATGGTGGCGCCTTCGGCAATGGCCGCCTCGAAATCCTCTGACATGCCCATGGACAGCTCCAGGGCACAGTTTGTGGCGATAAGCCCTTTTTTCTGCAATTCTTCACCAAGCTGTCTGAGCTCTGCGAAATAGGGCCGCATTTCTTCCTGGTTTGCCCTGTGGGGCGGCATGGTCATCAGGCCACGGATTTCCAGGTTGGCAAGATCCTGCATCTGCCCTATTAATTCTTCCGCATCTTCAGGCAATACGCCTGCCTTTCGCTCTTCCCTGCCCACATTTACCTGGACAAGAACTGCTAATGACCTGTTTGCGGCCTGGGCATGCCTGTCCAGTGCCCTGGCAAGTTTTAAGCGGTCAACGGTGTGAATCATATTGCACAGGGTGGCGGCATCCTTGGCCTTGTTTGACTGCAGGCTGCCAATGAAATGAACGCGGGCCTGGCCGGAAAGCTCTGTGATTTTCTCCTTGGCCTCCTGGAGATAGTTTTCACCAAAATCCAGTTGGCCTGCGGCAATGGCCTCTTTGATAAGTTCCACTGGTTTGCGTTTGGAAACAGCAATCAGGGTTATTTCATCGGCCCGGCGACCGGCCTGGGCCGCAGCATTATTGATGCGTTGATGGATGGCAGTGAGGTTGTCTTTGATCATCGGTTGTGTATGAAGAGGTTGGATGTTGATTTTGTGGGCTGGCCGGAAAGGGCTAAATTAGCTGATAAATAAGGATTTGACAAGAAGGCGCCCGGCACTAGATAAGCGAAGACTTCGAGTACACCCCTCAAGGGGGTATTGAAAAGAACCCTTGGGGTAAACCATTTCTCAATGAAGACCCTTCCTTCTCCTTATTTCTCATCTCCTTATTTCTCAACTACTTTGATTTTAAAGAGGGCGGCAATATTGTTGGTGGTTTGCCGGGCGACTTCATCAAGGGAGATACCCTTGAGCTGGGCAATCTTTTCAGCCGTGAAGAGGGTGTAGGCCGGTTCATTTCTCTTGCCCCGCCATGGCTCAGGGGCCAGAAAAGGGCCGTCTGTTTCCACAAGCATTCTGTCCAAGGGGATATGGGCGGCGGCTTCCTGGAGCTCAAAGGCCTTTTTAAAGGTAACAACCCCAGGAATGGAGAGGTGGAAACCGAGATCAAGAAACTGCCGGGCCACCTCCCGGTCCCCGGAGAAACAGTGGATAACGCCGCCGGCAGGGTAGGGACCACTTTCCTGTAATATCCTGACAATAGAATCATGGGCATCGCGGTCATGGATAATAACCGGAAGCTCAAGCTCTTTGGCCAGGGCAAGCTGCTCTTTGAAGACCTTTGTCTGGATGTCCACCGGGGCATAATCCTTGAAAAGATCTATGCCGATTTCACCGTAGCCGATCACCTTGGGCTGGCTGGCAAGTTGGGCAAGGGCTGCATAGGCCTCGGCCCCGGCCTCCCGGGCATGGTGGGGGTGGATGCCCACGGTGGCGTAAATATTTTCATGGTGTGCTGCCAGTTTGGCTGCAGCCCTGGAGCTCTCCAGGTCTATGCCGATGGTGAAAATGGTCTTCACCCCGGCCTCTGTTGATCTGGCAATGACCTCGGCATAATCGTCATCATAGGCGGTCATGTCCAGGTGGCAATGGCTATCAACGAGCTGCAAGCCTGGCGATAGGGTTGGTAAGGGTCTTCTTTTTCTCTTTTTGGACACGGTTATTTTCTATGGAAAAGTCTGAGTTGAATATGAAGCTCTTTATCGGCATAACGGCGGGGCAGAGCTTGATTGTACAAGGTAAATTAATTGACAAACAAAGGTGAGACAACTAGTTTATGACTTCCTTGAAATTAGGGCTGCCTTGGATAGGATTTAAGGTTTTTGGCTAACCCTGTATTTTCGCCCCACTAAGACGGTTATTGACCATGCCAAACAAAATATTGCAGGCAATTTTTGAGCGGCGTAGCAGGCGCGAGTTTACCGATAAACCGGTGGCCATGGAGGATCTTCAGGAGATCGTCAAGGCCGGGATCTGGGCCCCATCAGGCCTGAACAATCAACCCTGGCGTTTCGTCGTTATTACTGATGCCAAGACCAGAGAGCAGCTCAGCACCACCACCCATTACAGTCATATAGTTCTGGGCGCCCAAGCCCTTATCGGAGTTTTTCTTGATTCTGATGCGGTTTATGATGTGGTTAAGGACCACCAGTCAGTGGGTGCCTGTATCCAGAATATGCTCCTGGCCGCCGAATCACTGGATCTCGGCGGGGTTTGGCTGGGCCAGATTTTAAAGAATAAGGAAAAGGTCAACCAGATCATCGCCATTGACCAGAGGTATGAACTCATGGCAATGCTGGCCCTGGGACATCCAGCCCATCGCAATCAAAAATCAAATCGCCAAGATCTTAACCACTTTATTTTAAAGATGATTTGAGCCGCTTGTCGGCTCAAAGAAACGTATACCCCTCAAGGGGGTACTGAAAAAGAGTACCCTTGTGGTATGAAAACTATGTAGGAGGTCCTTGATGAAACATCTACACCCCACCGGTCTGACATTTTTTATCGCCCTGTTTTTCTCTCTTAGTTTAAGTGGTTGTGTCTTTGGTTTAGGGGCTTCTGATGACGGTATGGAGGTCGCGCCGCCCGAACAGAATAGCCAGCCCTTCTACCATTATTCATACCGCCAGATTCTCCTGCCCTTTGGCCTTGAGCTTGATAAAAAGGAGAGCTTTTTTGTTGACACTGATTCCTTTGTCGGCGGCCATTTACGCTATGTCGGTCAGTTGGAGATTGAGTCCCTGGCAGAATTTTTTATCACTACCATGCCGAAAAATAAGTGGAAAAAGGTCTATAGCAGCGTCAGCGACCGAATGCTCCAGGCCTACTCCAGGGATGGCCGGACCTGTATCATAAAAATATCAGAAACAAATTTTAAAACCTATGTGGATATTTTTGTCTCCGATGTTGTCGGCAACGGCAAGAGTGATCCCCTTAATTAAAGATTCATCACAGATCGCCGTGGATTCTTTGGTTTTAGATTTTTTGTTTTTCCCCATTCAGACCTGAACGAGCACCCTTCGACAGGCTCAGGGGACGAGATTTGAGCTAAGAAAACGGTCCCTGAGCCTGTCGAAGGGCTGCAATGCCGCCTGTCCCAGCGGAAGGCGAGTGGTGCCGAAGGCCAGGGCTGTTAGGGGTGCCCTTTTTGCGTTCCTTTTTGGGCATGCAAAAAGGAACAAAACAATATTTGCAGCAAGAAAGATAATACTGGGAACAGACCTCCCCACGGTAATCCGTGATGAACCTTAATTAAAGGACTATGATGCCGGAGAGTTCGATGACGGGAAAAAGGATACTTCTGGGTGTCTGTGGCTCCATTGCCGCCTACAAGGCCTGCGATATAACCCGCAGCCTGCGTAAGATCGGGGCAGAGGTGACGGTGGTTGTCACCAGTGGTGGCGCTCGATTCGTCTCACCCCTGACCTTTGCCGCCTTATCGGCAGCCAAGGTGTATGGCGGTATGTTCGATGAGCAGGATGCCCATACCATTCCCCATATCAACCTGGCCCGGGATCACGATCTGATCCTTGTTGCCCCGGCAACGGCCCAGACCATTGGCCGTTTTGCCTCTGGCATGGCTGATGATCTCCTCAGTGCTGTTGTCCTGGCCGCCGACTGTCCCATTGTGGTCTGTCCGGCCATGAACAGTAAGATGTTCAGCCATCCGGCCACCCAGGCCAATCTTGAGAAGATCGCCACCTTCGGTTATCAGGTGGTGCAGCCCGATTCCGGCCCCATGGCGTGTAAGGAGGAGGGGCCGGGCCGCCTGCCTGAGCTGGCTGTGATTTTGAACGCCGTGGAACAGGTATTTATCCCCCAGGATCTGGCTGGAAAACGCATTTTGATTACGGCCGGTCCCACTGAAGAACCACTTGACCCGGTCCGATTCTTAAGTAACCGCTCATCTGGCAAAATGGGCTATGCCCTGGCCCGTGCAGCCCTGCTGCGGGGGGGCGAGGTTGTCCTGGTCAGCGGCCCCTGCAGTTTAGAGGCGCCGGCCAATGTTGAGGTGATCCAGGTGCGTACGGCCCAGGAGATGTATGACGCGGTCCTCTGCCATTTTGAGGCCATGGATATTATCGTTAAATGTGCGGCGGTTTCTGATTTTAGGCCGGCCCAATATGGCCTTGAGAAATTAAAAAAGGATGGTGCGGACCTGCTTCTTGAACTTGCCGTTAACCCGGACATCCTGGCCACCCTTGGTGAAAGAAAAAAAGAGCAGATCCTGGTCGGCTTTGCAGCAGAGAGCGAAAATCATCTGGGTGAAGGCAAAAGGAAACTTGCGGCCAAGAATCTTGATATGATCGTGGTCAATGACATCAAAGGGGAGGCGACAGGCTTTCAGTCAGATACCAATAGGGTCACCATCCTGACCCGAAAGGGGGCGGTCAAGGAACTTGCCCTTCTCAGTAAAGATCAAACAGCCATGGCCATTTTTGATGAAGTGATGGTCCTTGGTGGAGGTGGAGCGTGAAGTGTAGTCGCCGCATATTGTTGAAGGCAGGATCGCTATCAGCCCTGTCTCTGGCCTTGCCCCAGCATATCTCTGTCGCCAAGGCAGCCTATAGGACGCAATTGGGTAAGGTGGTCGACAGGATTCCCACCATCTGCGGGATGTGTAAGGCCAACTGCCCCATGCTGGCATTGAAAGACAAGAATGGCCATGTGCGCTTAACCGGTAATCCCAGCAGTCCCATCCATGGTCATAGCCTCTGTGCCCGTGGCATTGCAGCCGTTCAGCTCCTTAACGATCCTGATCGTCTTAAATACCCCCTGAAACGGGTCGGGCCGCGGGGCCAGGGGGCCTGGAAAAGAATCAGCTGGCAGGAGGCGGTGTCCGAGATTGGCGGCCAGATCAAAAAAGCCCATGCCAATTTTGGACCGGAGTCATTGGCCCTTTTATGCGGCAGCAGCTCGGCCGGCTTTATTCGTAAGCTCTATGAGGGGATTTCCTGCCCGAATATCTATGATTCATCGCAGATGCATTCGGCCGCCATTCGTGAGCTTGGTTATGGCACGGTCTTTGGCCAGGTCCCTGATCCTCATTTCCTGCCC
>JAUVQZ010000074.1 GCA_030597865.1 Pseudomonadota bacterium
GCCTTGATCACGGCCATGACCTGGGTCTCACCGCCTACCCGAGCCTTGATGGCCTGATAATTACGGCGAATGGCCTCCCTGTCAATACGGACGATATTCATGGCACACCGATCACGGGACAATGGAGTTCAAAACCTGATTCTGCCCCAAACCTGTAAGCACTCATTTTTCCATCCGGCCAGCAAACCAGGCCTGCCAGGAGAGGCGGCTGGCGACAAAAAGAGCCCAGCCCACGGCCAGGGAAAAAAACCCGGACAACTCCGGGGCCAAACCCGGCAGACGCAAAACACGACCCAGAATAATCATCACCATAATGATAACCCAGGTGCGCCCGGCAAACACGCGCCCCACAAAGATGGGTTTGCCATAACTCCGAAGACGCTGGACATTACGGCGGGCAATCCTATCAAGAATAAAATAGGCCTTCATCGTGCCGGCAACGAGGGTTGCGGCCAACCAGCCAGGGCTCCAGGCCAGGATCTGGCCGCCCTTCAGGATCAGGGATATGCCCACAACCAACCAGCATGAGGCGGCCAGAAAAAGAAGGGTCTGGGGCCGCATCTTTACTGCCATCCATTCTTCCAAAGCCAAAAGTTTCGTCTCCGGTATCTGCAACAAAGGCACCTTTGTACCCCCTAACGTCCCGCAATTATCACCCCTCCCCTAGGAGGGTGAAGGCTGGGGTGAGGGGAATAATCTGCGCTAAACCAAAAAATAGCCCCATGCTACACCCAAAACTGCAGGATGTGCCCATGTCCCGTCATGGATGAAATGGTGTAATATTGCGCCGCATTTTTTTGTACAAAGCCAGGTGCGAAAAAGAGCCAGCAAGATGGTCAACCCAGGCTTGAGGCGACACTGATCACCATGCGCGCGCTATCACCAAACAGATAAGGCCTGTCCCCATGAGGAGACAGGCCTTATCTGTTGTCCAGTTTCCTGGGGGCCAACAACCGAGATTAAACCTCAGTTACAGCAATGGCACCTTCAGGACAAACCTCAACACAGGTCTCGCAGCCCAGACACTCATCAGCCTCTACAACAACGGCCTTACCGTCTTCCATTTCAAGTACGGAAGCAGGGCACGCGTTTACGCATTCTTCGTCGCCGGTACATTTGTCAACATCAATATCAATCTGCCACATAGTAAAACCTCCTACAATAAGATAAAAAAGTTAATGGGCAATATGCCCATCAATATAATCACCGCTTCAAACATTGAAGACCTTTCAAAAAAAGCAAATTCAAGAAAAATCAATAAAAACGAGATAAAGCAAAGCCACCATTTTGTCAACAAGAATGTTGGCTATCAAAGGCCCCCTGCCCATAAGGGTTTACCCATTGCCCTGCCCATCCCTGTCGAGCACCACCATAAGGTGGCAAAACATCCTTATTTACCCCTTTGCAGTTGACCAGAAGACCACGATCATTTACTTTTTGTTCAAATTTTTTCCCAGGATAGCCGACAAACCGTCGGCCATCCTGTGCCCCACAAAAAACCTGCAAACCAAATGGTGTCCCATGAGCATTAAACGTAAAATGCAACGGCAGAATAGCAGCAAAGAAGACCGGCAGAGAACCATGAAATACGAAATGGCCATGATATCCGGCATTATTGAGGGTAGTCCCGATGCCGTCGGCGTGGTGGTGGTGCGGATGGATTGCGGTTGCCGGAAGATGGCGGCCGTGGACGAAAAGGGTGAAGCCGCCTCCAAGGTCATCATGTACCGCGACCAGGCAGAATCAATCTGTGACCAGTGCAAGGAGGACGATGGCGCCTTTATCCGGGTCAAAGAACAGCATATCCACTGGGAAAAAGAGCTGGATGACGCCACCAGGGAGATGATCCACAATAAGGTCATCGGCACCCAACCGGTACATTAACGCCCCCATGCCATACAGATGACCAAGGGCGTTGACTGCCTAAATGCGTGGTGGCCGCCAATCAACGCTTTGCGCTCAGCACTCCAACCTTGGCAAGTGCACTTTCAATTTATTAAACAGACCACAGAAAAAATCGGTTGAGTTTTATCCATACGAGTGTCGTGTCAAGCCTGAATTGACGCACCTTGCCTGCCCTTTTTCGCATCTGTGTCAATACGAACTTGACGCACACAGCCACCATTATGCTCACAAAATCGTGGCGCAATATTACGCCATTTCAACCTTGACGTGACACTAATTCTGAGGAATTAGACAGGTAGACAGTGGCGCTGATTGAGACAAAGGACGGACAGTAATGCGATTTACTGGCCGCCCTCGGCACTCGAGCGGAAAAAAGGATCAAGACAAGTTTGTTTTAAAAATCAACCGCCAAGCGTGCCATAACATAGACCTCAGTCGGCACCTCGTCGCCATCAAAATCAACTGTATCTGAGGCATAGGCACCGGACACATCAAGGCGTGCAGCCCATAGATTGAGACCAAGACCGGCAGTGTAGACCATCCCGATATCGCTTTCACTCAGGTTGGAGTAGGCACCAACGCGAAGGGCGACAACCTTGAAGGCGTCCCACTCCAGGCCACAGCGGACATACTGGGTCTTATAGTCGTTAATAGTGGTCTCATTAGATGTCAAATCTAGGTCCAGGGCCAGGGTCAGGGTCTCAAAGGGCATTACGGCGATACCGGCGGCGACCTGCGGCTTAATCTTCACATCATCAACGATGTGGGGGGCGCCGCTGGTGGTGATGTCATTGAACCCGTCAAACTCGGGTGAGTTGAGGTTGCGCCCCACCAGGCCGAATTGAAACTTGCCAAAGCGCCCCATAACACCCATATCAATGCCAAAGGTAGAAGTTTCATTGTAGCGAGAATCAATATCGTCCAACACCTCATCATTATTGTCATCAAAGACACGGATGGAGGTTCCGTAGACCCGGCCTTTCATATACTTGATATTGCCGCCAATGGAGATGTTGTTATTGATGGCATAGCCGTAGGAGATGGGCACCTCGACAACACCAAAACCTTCGGCAATGATTGTAGTGGTGTTATCATCCAGGGTTGTGACCGAGCCGCTGGTGGAACCATCGGTAACATTGGCCAGGATCTCGGAGACCTGTGCTACTTGATCAGCTGTCACCCCTTCGCTGACGGCCATACTATCCAAGATCTGGACGGCCTCAGCAGTGAGACCAGTCGCAATGAGTTGATCATACAGGGCACCGGTGAACAAAATATTGGTATAGCTAGCAGTGTCCACTGGTGAGGACGAACTTGCATTGGCGGCCTCGATATCTGCGGAAAGATCTGCTGAATCGACTGCACTTAGACCCAGATTAGTGGTGTCTAGATCAAACACCTGACCGCTGACCTGGGCCATGCCATAGACTCCCACCGCCACATGACCAACGCGGGCCGCCACATTACCAGCTAACTGGGCCGAGAAGGCATTGTTTTTGTCATCAATACCCGAAAGACTCTTGGCGATACTCAGCAGGCTCCGAACATCTTCCTCATTTTCAATACCGTTATTGCTCAGCTCCTCAAAATCCACATCTGCCAGGGTTTCCATATACTCGCCTATCTCACCGTGGATGCGGGCACCAGCCCCAACGTTGACGTCGATCCCCCAATCCTTCTCTGCCAGACCAGAGATTTTGGGCTGTTCCTCCCCCTCGTCAACTGCCGGTTTCTTAGAGAAAAAACCAAAGGCAGCCGGGTTATAATACTGGGCATTGGCGTCGGTAGTACAGGCGATACCAGCCCCGCCCATACCTGCGGCCCGGCTGTTCATCATAAAGGTGTCCATGGCCATGGCCTGCCCAACTCCCAGGGTCATGGACATGGCGGTCATGGTGTAGAGTGTGTTGCGCAAGATCTTCTTCATTTTTCCCTCTTTTTTGTCGCTGATGTTGATAGTTGATAAAAAATCGCTTTTCCGGGTCGCCCAACAAATCCTGCCCTACGTTATTTCACTCCACAACCTAGCAACGACATTGCACACTTGCAATTTCTTTTCACCAAACACAGCTCAAACTTCGAGACAAAAGTCGGCAGGATACTCAGACCATTATCTATCTATTCGCGTGCCATGGTTAAACCTGGAGGGTGCAATGCCATGCCGGCGGGTGCAGCTGTTTTTTGCTCCTCCCACAGGTCAAGATATTTGAGTATTTCTAAGTCCCTACCTCGCTTATATGTGGATCTTTGCACCGGAGCTAGACAGTGGCGCGCAGTGAAAAGAAACAATAACCCAAGCGCATACTTCCCTAAAACAGTGGTGGCCTACCCTTTTTTAAACTGCCGCGCCTTGGCAACCAGGGCCGGGGCCCACACCTTGGTTCCGACGGCGTGGATGTGGGTGTAGAGGGCCAGGACATTTTTATAGACCAGGCCGTCTGCCCCCCCCACAAAGCCGACACCCCTTTCCATTTCAAGCCCTAATTCATCCGGATTACCCGGCCAGTGTGCGACCCGGCTATAACGAAACTCATGGCCCTTTATCCGGGTGTTTTCCGGGTAGAAGGGGTTATTGCGGCGGGCCTTGAGAATGGTATACCCATGGGCCTGGGGTTTTTTCTCCAGGCTGAAATGGACGGGGAAGATACCCACCAGGGGGAAATCCTTGTCATCCAGGCTTATCTTCTCTCCCAGATAGATGAGACCTCCACATTCGGCGTAGATGGGCAACCCTGCCTCGGCCGCATCCTTAATCGACCTCCGGAAGCCCTCGTTTTCAGACAGGATACGGGCGCTGGTCTCAGGGAACCCCCCGCCGATATAAAGTGCGGCAAGGTCTTCAGGCAGCTTGGCGGCGGTGAGGGAATTAATCTCCACCACCTCGGCCCCCTCCTCCTCCAGGGCCCGGAGGTTCTCCGGATAATAAAACTGAAAGGCGGCATCACGCAGCACCCCTATCTTCACCCTGTCGCCCTCAGGAACACTGACCTCACTGATCCTGTCGGCCTCAAAATCAAGACCGGCCATCTGCCTTTCTATGGCAGGGATATCAAGACTGTTCGCTGCCCCCCGGGCCAGTTCAGAAATGGCCTCCCCGGCCCCGTCATACTCCTGAAAGGGGGTGACGCCCAGATGACGCATGGGGAAGATATCTTTTTTGGCACGGCGATAGGCTCCGAGGACCGGGACCCCAACATATGTTTCCACCGCCTCCCTGACAATTTTCTCATGGCGGTCACTGCCGATGCGGTTGAGCACCACCCCGCAGATCTCCACCTCGGGATCGAGATTTTTACAGCCCAGGACCAGGGCGGCAACGGTGCGGGTGGTCTTGGTACAATCGACCACCAGAATCACCGGCAATTTAAGGAGCTTGGCAAGCTCTGCGGTGGAATAGCCGCCATGGGCGTCCACCCCGTCATAGAGGCCGCGGTTACCCTCGACAATGATGATCTCACCCTCCACGGCCCGGGCCTGAAAGGAACGGATCAGATCGGCACGATCCATAAGATAGGGGTCCAGATTGAAGCAGGAGCGGCCACTGGCCAGGGAGAGCCAACCGGCATCAATATAATCCGGCCCCTTTTTAAAGGCCAGGACGTCTTTGCCCTGCTTGGCATAGTAGGCAACCAGGCCCACGGCAACCACACTCTTGCCCGAGCCACCGCCAAGTCCGGCAACAACAATCCCTTTCATTCTTTCTCCTGGGTAAATTTGACACTGAGAGACCTCAAAAAGATACATTCCATGCCCCACCCTTACTGTCAAGTTTCAAGAAGTTTCAGCTTTTTTTTCTAAGCGAATCAAAATCTAATATGGTAGTTATTAACCCCTTGCATTTTCATTATCCATGCTTATTGTAACGGGTTCAAAACTATAAATATACCGGTCTTCTGACCGTTCAATTTTAATAATTTCAAGAGGTTTCCCATGTCCGACACACAGCTTAACGAAGACCTAAGTAAGGTTATTGCTGAACTGGAAGAGAAAGTCAAAGAACTTCCCGGCAATTTTGTGGCCCACCACCATCTTGCCATGGTGTACCATAAGGCCGGCCGTCATAACGACGCCATCGGCGAGCTAAAAAAATGCCTGCAGATCGATGAGGCCTCAGCCGAGGCCCACATCAACCTGGGCGCCCTCTATTTTGAGCTGGGCCAGCTCGACGAATCCCTGGAGGCCAACAAGAAGGCCCTCCTCCATGCCGTCAATCCAGCCCAGGCCCACTGCAATATCGGCCTTATCCACCAGCAACGCGGCGACAACGACAAGGCCATTGATTCCTACACCAAGGCCACCATCAACGACCCCAAGCTGGCCTTTGCCTGGATTAACCTGGCGGCCTCCCAGATCGGCGCCGGCGCCTTTGACAAGGCCCTGACCGCCGCCCGGAAGGGCGTGGAGCATGACCCAGACTACCCCATGGCCCACAATAATCTAGCCGTTGCCCAGTTTTATACGGAAGATTACCAGGCCGCAGAGAAATCCATGAAAAAGGCCGAAGACCTCGGCTATGCCGTGGAGCCCATGTTTAAGAAGGTCCTTGCTGAAAAGCTTTAAGCGAAGAGAATCATGAAAAAAGGACCCATAATCAAAACCCGTCCCTGGTGCCCCTTTTGCGGCCAGGATGTCGGACGGCCCCTGGAACCCAAAGAGAGAAAGATGGATGAATTTCTCCTTGGCGAGTGCCAGTGCGGTGCTGTCTATGTCTCAGAACCCACCGGTTTTAATGTCGGATCTGCCATGGTTGAGTGCATGGTGGCGGCCTGCAACGATAATCCAGACCTGGCCTGGGAACTCGAACCCGATGTTGATTATCTATCCGGCAGGATTGAGAACTATGACGAGAACACCCATTATGTGTACGAATCCCGTGAGCATGAGGGGCGTAAGATCGGTGGGCTTCTCTACTTTATCCGCCTTACCAAGGATCTGTCAGATCTCTCCAGCAAGCTTAAAGGCCATAAAAAGGATCTTTCAGCCAAGCTGAAAGCCACCGCCATCGGTACCTTTGTGGTTCCTGAAATGGAGCCCAAGCTTGACCCCAAGAGAAAAAAACTGCGCGCCAAGAAGGCAGAGATCCAGAAATTGGTCAAAGAGGGCAATATTGACCAGCTTGTCCGCACCACCTTTGACGACAGCAAGACATTGCGCTTTATCCAGCGCCTGCTTTACTCTCCCAGTGAAGATGAACGGTATCACACCGCCCATGTGATGGGCCAGGTCTGTCGGCGGATTTCCACCCTCAAACCAGGCATGGTGAGCGATGTTCTGCACCGGATGTATGAGTCCTGTACCGACTCCGCCTCCACCCACTGGGGCCTGCTCGAGACCATCGGCAGTATCATTGCTGCCCGGGCCGACCTCTATGGCTCCTTTGCCCGCCATCTTCTCATGTACCGCGGCGTTGACTCCAGTCGCGCCATCATCCTTTGGGCCATGGCCACCATTGCCAAGGACAGCCCTGAGATGATCCGCCAAACCCCGGTCTATGCCGTTTTTGACTTTGTCAGCCATGAAGAGCCGGTTACCCGGGGCAATGCCATACGTCTCTTTGGCCGGATTAATGCCATGGAGGTCAAGGGCGAGATTGAAAAACTCCTTGATGATCCGGCGGAGCTGACCATCTATGAAGATGGCCTGCCCCATAAAACAACGGTGGGCACCCTGGCCAAGGAGGCCCTGGCTGACATGGGCACCATGACCGACAATGCCCAGCCAGCGCCCCTCACCCTGGGCAATGCCACACTATAATTTGGTTAACATTATCCACTTCACTGACCTTGGGTTGTGAAGTAAGGAGTTGTGAAATAAGCAGAAGGGGTGATTCTTGTTTAGAAAAGTACCGACTTCTCACCTTCTTATTTCTTAAATTCTTATTCGGCACATCAACCAAGGCCACCCGAGTGGTTACCCTTTTAATTTTATTTATACACAGCAGGTAGATATCATGAATGACGGTTCCCTTAGAGTTATCCCCACCAACCCCCAGGAGGTAGCTGCGGCCGAGGCCAATATGACCCAGCCCAGAAAGGACTATAACGAGGGGATTGATTATATTAAAAACAAAGAGCTGGCCATGGCTGCCAACGCCTTCCATAACGCCCTTAAGGGCTGGGAGGAGGAGGGAGATCACCACGGTGTGGCAAACGCCTCTGATCAGCTTGGTGATATCTGCACCGACCGTGGCGACTTTGATTCGGCCCTCAGCCATTACGACCGTGCCTATCAGATCTGTACCGATGATTTTGACCGCTACTCCCTCTTTACCCTGGAACAGAAGAAGGCCAACATCCTTGTCTTGATGAAACGCTATGACCAGGCCCTGGATCTCTACTGGCAGATTTTTGATGAGTTCAGCGGCAACCGTGACCCCAGCGGTGTTGTGCAAACCCTGGAGATCATGGCTGACATCATGATCAAGACCGGCGATAAGGCAAAGGCCGCTGAATTTTACCAGATGATTGCCAAGACCCATCGCAGCTTCAAGCATGCCGCTGAGGCAGCTGAGTATGATGCGAGGGCTGAAGAAATCCTAAAATAACATTTCTAAATTCCTTCGTTGCCAGTAGGCAGTAGGCTGCTGGCAGACAGGTAATAAATACCCCTATTTCCTGTCTGCCCCATAGTTAAACGCAAAAAAGCCCGTTACTCAGATGTGAGTAACGGGCTTTTTTGTTTCTCAGAAACTAAAACTAACGGGTAAGACTAGTCATCACTCATGTCCTGCGCTTCTTCGTTCTTGATCCGTGACGGAAGAGCATACATGGTGGTGGAACCAGAGGACCAGAACATCAGTCTTCCTTGTTTCACCAGGTCATTGGCCACATTCTTGATTGCACGAGGCTTGGTGTCAGGATCGCACTTGTAAAAATCCTTGATATAGAGCGCTGGCTTGGGAGCCTTAGTTGCCTTCTCGATGATTGCTGTTTCAAGATCTTCTACTGATAATGGCATGCGGAGTTCTCCATTTATTGATGGTAACTAATTAAACCAAAAATGCGGATAACCGGACAAAGCCAGCTATCCGCATCTATCTGCTCATAATTAATGAAAATTATTTGCAGTGGCTGGTGAACTTGAAGTTCGTGGTGGTTCTCCAGGTATCATAAGCCAGACGATAATCATCAATGGACTTCATGGTAAATGGAATACCGGTCTTCTCAAAGAACATCTCCCAACCAATACGTTCACACCACTCACCAATACGCTCGTACTGATTGGCATCCTTGATATAGACATCAAGAATATTCTTAATGGCGTCAACAGTCTCAGGCCAGCGTGGCGGAGTGTTGGGCAGGAAGGGGATAACCATCTTGGAGAAGGTGGGGTTGGATTTCGCATTGGAAACCTTACCACCAACCAGGATGGCGATACCGTCACCATCAGGATCAGCAAGGGGCATGGCAGGACACATGGTGTAACAGTTACCACAGAACATACAGCGCTCATTGTTAACCTTTACAGACTTGACCTCTTCACCGGCGGAGTTAGTGGCCTTGGCAGGCTTCACAGCACCGAGGGGACAAGAGGCGATGGCCAGAGGCAGCTCGCAGAGTCCGGAGATGGCGTCATGGTCAACCATGGGTGGCTTGCGATGTACACCGAGGATGGCGATATCGGAGCAATGCACAGCACCACACATGTTCAGACAGCAGGCCAGGGCAAGCTTAACCTTGGCAGGCAGATCCATGTTGGTGAAATGATCAAACAGCTCATCCATAACCGCCTTAACCACACCGGAACCATCAGTGGCAGGGGTATGGCAGTGAATCCAACCCTGGGTATGTACACAGTTGGAAACACTGGCGCCGGTACCACCAACAGGGAACTTGTTGCCACGGCCGGCAAGGTCGTCCAGCAGGGGCTGAACCTTGTCCTTGGCGTCAACCATGAACTCAACGTTGTTACGGGTGGTGAAGCGCAGGAATCCGTCGCAATGGGCATCAGCGATGTCACAAAGCTCACGGATCTGCTCAATGGAAATCAGGCGGGCGGAACCTACACGGATGGTGTAGCACTCAGCGCCGGACTCGGAAACATGGACCATAACGCCACCTTGAACCATCTCATGGTAGAGCCATTTGCCCTTATTGTCCTTGATAACCTGGGGGTAAAATTGTTCAAAATGTGGGGGACCGATATCTGTGATTCTGTCCACCATGGGGTTTGCTGGATCGTAACCCATAATAAACCTCCTTCTAAATATAGAATGAATTTTATGTAATCTATCCGTTACCAGTAATCAGCGTCTGATTATTGGGCGTGCTTCTTACGGAATTCCCTAACATCACGGTCAAAACCACCAGGAACTTCTTCATCAGTCCAGAAGACATATGGGTTCTCACGTGGAATCTTGATGTGCTGAGGAATCGGGGTCAGATTCATAACTCTCAGGAAGGTCGGAAGACCGACGCGCTGCATGGTCTCACCAAGACGCTCGCGGTTCTTACCATTCTCCATCCACCAATCCCAAATGTTCTCGATAACCTCGATAACTTCCTCGTAATCGCTATCAGGATTGATTTCGATAAAAGGAATGATCAGGGTAGAGAGCTGGGCGCCATCAAGGATAGGGGCCTTAGCACCACAAAGGATGGAAGCACCTTTCTGGGTTCCGGGGCGCAGGGCACGGGGCATCATATTGATACAATGCATACAACGGGTACAGTTCTTGTTGTCGATCTGTAACTCGTCGCCCTTCATGCGCATACAGCCGGTGGGACAGAGAGCAAGTACGTCTGCTTCCATGTCAAATGCCTTGGACACAGTACGGGCGCCGCCGTTTGGCTTGTGCTCACCCTTGATGTAGCCCTGTACAGCGGCCTGATCAATGCGGACATCGTCCTTCCAGGTTCCGATGACGGAGAAGTCGGAACGGGCGATGGCAGCAACACAGTCGTTCGGACAACCGGAGAACTTGAACTTGAACTTATAAGGGAAGGCAGGACGATGGATCTCATCCTGATAATGCATGGTCAGGTGATGACAGATGGAGGCAGTGTCATAACAGGCCCACTCACAGCGTGCGCTACCGATACAACAGGCAGGGGTACGCAGGTTGGAACCGGAACCACCAAGATCCTGCTTCAGATCATGGGTCAGGTCATAGAACAGGGGCTCCAGGTTCGCAGTGGTGGTACCAAGGAGAATAAGGTCACCGGTGGAACCATGCATATTGGTCATACCTGAACCATACTTCTCCCAGAGGTTACAGATGTCGCGAAGCTTCGCAGAGCTGTAAAATTTACTGGAAGGCTGATTCAGACGTACGGTATGGAAATGGGCAACTCCGGGGAACCGCTTTGGGGAGTCAGAATAACGTCCAACAATACCACCACCGTAACCGAACACACCAACGATTCCGCCGTGTTTCCAGTGGGTAATTCTGTCTTTGAACGAAAGCTCCAGTTGGCCCAGAATATCCCAACATTCTGGCTTGGTCTCCGCCTGACGCTTGAGGTCAGTTACAAACGAAGGCCATGGGCCACTCTCGAGCTCGTCCAATAAGGGCGTATCATGCTTTGGCATTTTCTCGTTTCCTCCTTAAGGATCTTTAATATAAAAA
>JAUVQZ010000073.1 GCA_030597865.1 Pseudomonadota bacterium
GACAACCAATTGATATAATACCCAGATACAGCAGTGCATATTCTGCAATTAGTTAACATTACTAAGCTGCATAGTCAAACTTGAAACCAAAATGGGCATTATTCAAATCAACAGGCTTAAATTTAATCTCTCGCCATCAATGAATAAAACACCTCCCCTTGCCAAGGGATAACATATTTGTTATCATTTGCCCATCAAATGGCAAATCCAATATTACAACCACAAACTCGAAAAGCAGATCCTGGATCTACCGGATGGTTTATTGGCAAGGTATTTACGACTCACAGACTTAATGCTGGAGCTTGGCTCCAATCTTGGTTTGCCACATACCAAATCAATTGAAAACGGCCTTTTTGAATTACGAGTAAAAAGCAAAGAAGGAATAGCAAGGGTTTTCTTCTGCACAAAAGTTGGTAAGAAAATCATAATGCTCCACTCATTTATAAAAAAATCTCAAAAAACACCCAAAAAAGAGATTAAAATAGCCAAAACAAGAATGAACGAGGTACTTGAAAATGAAACATTCTGAATTAAGAGAAAAAGCATTAAAGAAAAAAGGAGTTAAAGTTGCATTTGATGCTTTGGAGCCTGAATTTTCCCTGCTTCACGAATTGTTAAAAGCACGTCAAGCAGCAGGATTAAGCCAAGCAGAAATTGCTGAACGGATGGGAACTAAAGCACCAGCTATAACACGTCTTGAATCCTCACTAAGCAGTGGCCAACATTCACCTTCCATTGCCACCCTAAAAAAATATGCCAGTGCCGTAGGTTGCCACCTTGAAATAAAGATTGTGGCCAACAATTAAAAAAATGGCCTAACAATTCGCTACCAAGCACGCTTGGTTTAATCGGCCTCGGCCAACTCAATACAACTCAAACTTACTCAGCCCAAGCAAGGCGCGCGTCTTAGCTTTGTGATGGACATAAAAAAAGGCATAGAAACGATTCTCTCGCTCTACGCCTTAAAACTCTTGGGATACGATCTCACTATTTACGGGAGGAACGGGAGCGATTTCCGCGCTTGCGTCCCCCTGAGCGCCGGCGCTGGGTGCCCGGTTTATAGATCAGAATCTTTTTAAACAGGCCGCTGCCCACGCTGCGGCTGCGGATCGTGGTGTCATCCTGGAGCATCATATGGACGATGCGCCGCTCCGTGGGATTCAAGGGAGGAATGGTGCGGGTCACATTCTTCTCCTTCACCTCCGTGGCCAGGCGCAGGGCAAGCTCCTGGAGCTCGGCCTGCCTCCTTGCCCGAAAACCACCGGCATCAACCACAAACATGGCGCGTTCCGGCAGCTTGTCGCTGCTCATCTTGCGCAGCAGATACTGCAAGCCGTCCAGGGCCTGGCCATCACGTTCCTGGAGGGCCTCAACATGCTCACCAGTGATCTCCAGGATGGTCTTACCGTTTTCTTCGCCAACAACTACCTCAGACTCCATGCCCATGAGGGAAAGCATCTTGCCAAGCTCTGCTGTGAGTTGGCCATGATATTCGAGGGGAACAGGGGAAGGTTCCACCCTTGGCCGCCGGGGTTTACGAATCTCCTCCCTGGCGTTTTCATTTTCAATGGTATCCGGGGCGGCCATCTCCTGGTCGGGCTTGGCAGCCGCCTTTTCCTTTGGCTTGGCCTTGGCGGGCTTCTTCTTGGCAACCGTGCCCTGGTCCTCCTCAGCGCCGGCTATATCACCACCTTTCAAACAGGCGCGCACCGCAGACTGGCGGCGCAGGAGGCCAAAAATCCCTGTGGAACCAGTGGACACCACGTCAATTTCAAGGGCATCACGATCAACGCCAAACCTTTTACAGGCGGCCTTGACCGCCTCGTCAATATCACGGCCTTTAAATTCCAACTTTACTGCCATCTCATCTCCTTGACATCACAGGTAGATCAAGCTTCATTTCGAGCATTTTGTTGAACCCAGAAAATCTATACATCCGGCGACTTGTTAATGGCGTATTGCTGGGCAACAGAGAGCAGGTTGTTGATGAACCAGTAGAGCACCAGGCCGGAGGCAAAATTAATGAACATAAAGGTAAAAACAATGGGCAGAAACATCATCATCCGGGCCATCATTGGATCACCCTGGACCGGGGTCATCTTCTGTTGCAGGAACATGGAAGCCCCCATGAACAGGGTCAGCACCGGCAGACCGCCGAGGTAGGGAATATCAAAGCCGATATAGAGACGGTCAGGGGCGGAGAGATCGGTGACCCAGCCGAAAAACGGGGCATGGCGCAGCTCAATGGTCTCCATGAGCAAGCGGTACAGGGCAAAAAAGACCGGAATCTGCAGGAGCATGGGCATGCAGCCCCCCAGCGGACTGACCTTATAGGTCTTATAGAGCTGCATCATCTCCTTATTCATGCGATCACGGTCATTGCCGTATTTCTCACGAATCTGGGTCATCTTAGGCTGCAGCTTCTGCATGGTCTTCATGGACTTCATGCCCTTAAACGAGATGGGCCAGAAGATGAGCTTGATGATGATG
This sequence comes from Pseudomonadota bacterium, assembly GCA_030597865.1. GTDB lineage: Bacteria > Desulfobacterota > Desulfobulbia > Desulfobulbales > SURF-16 > BM506. The sequence continues at coordinate 2,491 of JAUVQZ010000073.1, forward strand.
GTCACCAGGATGATACCCACACCGTAATTTTGAATATAGCCGTACAGATAGTTGAGCAGAAAGAGCATGGGTTTGGCCAGAAAATCAAACCAACCGAAATTAACCGCCTTGTTGAGGTTATGACCAACATCCTTGAGGATTTTCAGCTTCTTGGGGCCGAAATAGACCTTGTAGCTGTATGTCATGTCAGCGCCGGGGGTAATGGCCACCACCCCGCTACTCAAGGTTGAAGAGACCTTCCGGTCGCCAAGCAGGTCAAAACGTACCGTATGATTGCCTCCGGCAGGAATAACCGCTGCCATGAAATAGATGCCCTCATAGGCAATCCACTCCAGATTACCGCTGCGCTCCTGGGCGCCGTCTTCCAGGTCACCCTCCTTGATTTCTTCAAGGACATTGTTCTGAAAGAGGGCAGGACCGGTGAAGATAAAGCGATCATTATCGTTCTTACTAAAAGGCTCATTGACCAGGCGCAGATAGCCGCCCCCCTGGACCTGGTGCTCCGGGGAACCGTTAACAACTGAGATATCAAGACCAATCTCATAGGAATCATCAGAAAAGGTCATGACCCGGCTAATGACCACCCCAGAGGGCAGCACAGTACGCATGGTCAGGGTTGCACTCTCGCCAGTGCGCACCATAAGTTCGCTCTGGTCCGCCTTATAGACTGGAACAACAGCGGTGGCAGGCTCGTTACCCCAGGAAAAATAAAGGGGGAGCTCGTTGAAGCTCTGCTGCTTATTAAGCTCCTTGAAGCCACTTTCCGGATCAAGCTGTTCGTTGTATTTTTTCAGCTTGAAACTCTTCACACCACCGCCGTTTTCCGAGATCACCGCCTGATAAAGACTGGTTTCCACATAGATATCGCGGCCCTGGCGGCCTGGAGTTACGGTAACAGCAGGGGCAGAAAAAGGCGCCTGGATAGCGGAGGTTGCCGGTCCAGGGACAGACGGGCCATTGGGGAGCATCTGGGCTGTTTGCCGTGCAGCACCTTGGCCGCCGGTTGGTGGCACCGGGCTGGGAATGAAAAAATAATTATAACCGAGGAGAATGGCGAGGGATAAAACAACTGCCAGCAATACTCTTTGATTGTCCATGACACACAGATCCTTTTGCACCATTAGTGGTGCTCGAAAATGTCAACCCGCTACTTCACAGGGTCATAACCACCCTTGCAGAACGGGTGACAGCGCAGAATACGGCGCAGGGCAATAAAACTACCCCGTACTGCACCGTACTGATCAATGGCCTGGACAGCATACTGGGAACAGGTGGGAATAAAACGACAGGTGGGAGGGAAATAGGGGGAAATGGCGACTTGATAAAAACGGATTATCCCCAAGAAGATCTTCTTCACCGCTCTCTCCGCTTGTCACTTTGGAAAGAGGCGTTCACCGCCTGGGTGACAGCTGCGGAGACCTCAAGGGGATTTTTGAATGTGCACCCTTTACGAACGGCAAAGACGATATCCTTGGCGGGCGGTAAAAAATCGCGGTTTACCCGAAAAAACTCCCGGATGATCCTCTTCATACGGTTGCGCAAAACCGCCTTTTTCACACCATGGATACTTATCCCAAGCCGATTGAAGTCCTGGCCATTTTCGATAAAGATCAGGCTGAAATGACTTCCCCGCACCCTTCTTCCCTGTCGATATACGACGTTATACTGTTCAGGCTTTCTGAGGAGGGCAGTTTTCGGGAGTTTAAAGCCCATAGTAACGTCCCAGGGTCAACCTTGAAAATGGCCACCCCTCAAAAATCGTACTTAGTGGGAGGCTGAGAGAAGCTTACGGCCCTTGGCACGACGGGCGTTAATGATGTTACGGCCAGCCTTGGTGCTCATTCTCAGGCGAAAACCATGGGTACGGGCCCGCTTCAGGTTGGATGGTTGAAAGGTACGTTTACTCATTGTTATTTCCTCATGGCACATGGGCCAGACAGCAGACTGGCAACTATTAAAAAAAGCGGGATATCAGACAGATAACAGCAAGACCAAAGGGGCTGTTGACGAAAAAGGTACTGTCTTCCCACTGACGGTAGCTCCAAAGGGGCATATAGAACATATCACAAGGCAAGTGTCTAGCAAAATTTCACCCCTGCCCAGGGACAGCTATATGCCTCGCCGCTACAGGATTTAGGGGTACGGATTGCTCAAAACACCGTTCGTTGAGCCTGTCGAAACGCCTTCGCCAAAGTCCGGGCATGGGTTATGTAGCTGCCCTTCGACAAGCTCAGGGGACGGGTAGTAGCAACCTCGCCCAACAGGCCCGGGGTACGGATTGTTCAAAACACCGTCCGTTGAGCCTGCGGTGCCCTGAGTATTCAGCCGCCTAAGCAATATGTGGCGGCCCGGCTCCCCTCCACAAAAAAGCCCCTGCCCAAAAAGCGGCAGGGGCGGGGTAAGGCGCAGCAAAAAAAGAACGGCCTACAGCAAATCAAATTTCTTCAAAGCGAATTTCGCGCCCTGCAGGGAAACAACCACCAGGGCCATCCAGCTCAACACAAGAATTGCATTCATCATAATCACATCTCCCTAATACATTTCATGGGAATTCTCACCCTCAGTCAACTCCTTTGCCGTCAGTTTCTTGCTATCCATCAGTCTCCAGACATAGGCCACATAGGCCAAGACAAAGGGGATCCCCAAGGCAACATAGGTCATGACCGTCAGGGTATACTTGCTGCTTGAGGCGTTATAGATGGTCAGGCTCGACTGGAGATCGGCATAGGACGGATAGAAAGCCGTATTATTATAGCCGGCGGTCAAAAAGATGGCCAGGGCCGTGAGCACCGTGCCCAATCCGGCGAACCAGATACCCTTTTCAGAACCCTTAAAACAGGTGACAACCACACCGTAGATCACCAGGCCCAGACCGGTTAACAAAAAGACGAGCAGCAACGGCATGGCCAGCAGATTATTAAGATACTTGCCCTTTTCCATGAAGACCTCCATAGTCTCAGGGTTCACGGCAAACCCTTCCATGGTCACCAGGCTGATCAACACAAAGAAGAGAAAGGGCAGCGTCCAGAGGAAATTAATCAGCACAGACCGGCGGCTCCGGGCGTTTAAGGCCCCATGATCAATATTGTTCAAGAGATACATACCAGCCAGGGTCCGCCCTAAGAAAATCAGAAAGAGACCAAAGGCCAGGTTAAACATGTTGGTGGCGGCCTCAAGACCCCGTATCGAATTCTGCCAGGTTACCTGATTATACTCATTAAGGGCAAAGGCGGCGCCGCTGAAAAAGGTGCCCACCACCACACCAATGAGGAGCACCCCCACTGTGCCGTTGATAAAGAGAAAAAATTCGTAGGCCCAGGAGCCTAAGAAATTGTCGGGTTTTTTACGGTACTCATAGGATACGGCCTGGATAATAAAGGTGAAGAGAATCAACATCCATACCCAGTAGGCGCCACCAAAGCTTGTTGCATAAAACTTCGGAAAGGCGGCAAAAAGGGCACCGCCAAAGAGCACCAGGGTGGTAAAGGTCATCTCCCATTTGCGGCCCAGGGAGTTGATCATCAAGGACTTTTCCTCCTCATTATGGGCCAGGGTAAAGAGCATGCTCTGGCCGCCCTGGACAAAGAGAAGAAAGACAAAGAGAGAACCAACAACGGAGACGATAAGCCACCAGATCTGCTGCAAGGTCGAGTAGTCTAAATTTCCAATCATCCTATTTCTCCTCCGGGCCGATTTGAATCTGCTTACACATAATCTTTATTTCCGCAATAAGAAGCATGGTAAAGAGACCGAGAAAAATAAAGAAGGTCGTCTGCACAGTTCCGGTGGTCAGGTTGGTGTTGGCGACATGGACAGGCAACATACCCTGAATGGTCCAAGGCTGCCTTCCCACCTCGGCGACCACCCAGCCGCATTGCTGGGCGATATAGCCCAGGGGAACACAGAGCACGCCCACGACCAGAAAGGGGCGCTGCTTCTCAAGATTGCCCCTGTGGAGGAAATAAAGGGCCAACAGAAAAACCAGGGGAAAAAGGCTGCCAAGGGCAACCATGATATGAAAGGCGTAAAAGGTCGTGGCCACGGGAGGCACCGCGTCCGAGGGCTTTGCCAGGTGGCCATAGCCCATATCATCCTTATATATATTGAACTGCTGGAGGGCCGCCTGGGAGGCTGCCTCATTATTATTATCCTCGGCCTCCTTATATGCGGCCAGATAGGCAATGGCCTGCTGACCCCGCTCCATACGGCTGCCAACACTGACAATCCCCTGCTCCTCATTACCAAAGACCAGGTCGTTGATACCAGGCACAAAGGAACCAAACTCACGGTTGGCAAGGAGGGCCAGGGCCATGGGCACCTTAACGGCAAAGATAAAATCCTTCTGCTCGTCACCCGGCCTTTTTTCAGAATTGACGACACCCATGGCAACAACCCCGGCATTCACCTCGCCATCATAGAGGCCTTCCATAGCAGCCAGCTTCATGGGTTGATTCTGGGCAACCAGATAGGCCGACTCATCACCGGTGAGCCCGACATAGCTGGCGGCCAGGAAGCCAAAGACAGAGGCCACGACAATGGAACGCTTGGCCATGAGCTGATGGCGTCCCTTAAGGAGGTACCAGCAAGAGATCCCCACAACAAAGAGGGAGGCCAGCAAAAAACCGGAGCTTGTGGTGTGGGTGAATTTAGAGATGGCCACCGGCGACAGGAGGACCTCCCAGAAATTCTGCATCTCAAAGCGGGCAGTATCAGGATTAAAGGCCATACCGACGGGGGACTGCATCCAGGCGTTTGCCACCAGAATCCAGAGGGCCGAAAGGCTGGAGCCGATGGCCACCATCCAGGTGGAGAAGAGGTGAAACTTGCGGGACACCCTGTCCCAGCCGAAAAACATCACGGCAAAGAAAGTGGCCTCAAGGAAGAAGGCAAAAATACCCTCAATGGCCAAGGGCGCCCCAAAGATATCACCCACCATCCACGAGTAGTTGGACCAGTTGGTGCCAAACTGGAACTCCAGAATAATACCGGTGGCCACGCCAATGGCAAAATTGATCCCAAAAAGGGTCATCCAGAATTTGGTAAGCCTCTTCCACTCCTCATTGCCCGTCTTGACATAGATGGACTCAAAGAAGGCCAACAGGAAGGCAAGGCCCAAGGTCAGCGGCACGAATATCCAATGATACATCGCCGTCAAGGCAAACTGGGCCCGGGCCCAATTCACCTGCGACAGATCAACCTGCTCAATCATTGATTCCCCCTCATTTTTTTATTTGTGTGAAGTTGCTAAGCACGTGGCTGGCACGTTGATGGTCGGTGCTGAAATTTGTTTTTAGGTAATTTGGAAAAAAGAAGACCTTCAACACGGCGAACATGATGAAAAGCTTGATGAAGATTATGGCCCACAGCTTTTTGCCCACCCGCATACTGCGAAAGCCGTCACGGTAAAAGGTGTATACATTGAGGATCATCGCACTCTCTCTTTGGTAATAGTTATTATTTTAAGAAAGTTATAGCTCCAGGGAGTATCCCGTGTCAAGAAGAATCGGATAATTTAGCCGTCTTTGTCAAGCAATAATCACGGATATCCAATGACGATTATTGCGGTTTTCCTGGAAAAACAGGAACGAGGGGGAAGGTCAGACAAACGGAAAAGAGGCTTCAGAAGATTGACAGGCCAGGGACCAATCCCTGGCCTGGTGAAGACGGCGCCCCCGGTTTAGCCAAGGCGTTTCGACCCTTCGACAGACTCAGGGCACCGCAGGCTCAACGGGCGGCATTGCGAGCAACCCGCACCCTGAGCCTGTCGAAGGGCATACACCCATCCCCTTATTCTGCTGAAGGCGCTGCTTGGGGGGATAGAAGACCTGCCCCTTCGACAGGATCGGGGGCGGGCCATGCCGGGCGGGGGACCGTCAACCGCAAACAACAACAGCAAACAATGATGAAGTTTCAGGAAAATAACCCAACTGAGAAAGTTGAGCCATGGGTCTTGGCTGCTTTAAACAAGCAGCTTTTTCGTGCACAACCAGATAAGGACAGAAAGGCAGACCCGGAGCTGTCGAGACTGGCCACAAAGGCAAATATTCACGACAACCTTTTGTTATTTAAAAGATTTTTTATTGCCCTGCCTGTCGGCCCTAATTTTTTGCACAAGTTCGACAAAGAGGGGATCGTTCCTATTGGTGACTTTCACATGGACTGTATAGTCATTACGTAGATGATATTTGGAACTAACAATAACGCCACGGACATAAAGCCCCAAATTAATCCACGAGAAGGACAGACTCACAGGCCGGCCCAGCAGCATCCTCGCCGTACTCTGGGTCGAGCTTTTGATATAAAAACAGATACCGCCGGCAGAAACATCCTCCAGGACGCCGCGAAAGGAGGCGCCGAGATCCTGCCCCTTCAAATCCTGGAGTTGGGCATTAACCACGCCCTCAAGGGGAAAGCGCGTATCATGGCGGCGTTCAAGGTTTTTTGCAGCCTTAGCAGAATCAAGCCTGCTGTGGCCCAGGCAGTAGGCGCGGAGCTTCTCCTCAAGGCCTGGGAATGACTCCTGCCAGGCCTCCATGCTCTTGCGATCCAGATACTTGACAGTGACCTGACCTTGACAGACCACTGAGGTTGTACAGATGGAGATGCCGAAAAATGTATCTTCCCCGGCAATATCACCGGCATTGAGCTTCTCCAACAAAAACTGCCTGGCCCCGTGCTGACAGACTAAATTGGTTTGGCCCTGACTGATAAAAAAAAGGCGGTTGTTGAGCTTACCCTGCTCGATGAAGGCGGTGCCTGGTTTAAGGCTTATCTCTTTAAGGGCATAGTAAAGGGCATTATTTTCCTCCTCACTGAGCCCATGACAGAGATCCTGCCACTGCTCATGATAGGAGGGATCAATGGCAGCGGACCTGGCCGCGTCAATCACCTCTGCCGCACCGATGATTTCGATCAATGCCATATCATCGGCGGCAATGAGCCTGAGCCGCAGCCCTTCCGCCTTGGCGAAATCCCGTTTCTCTGCCGCTTGAAGGATCATTTCATAGAGTTGCTGGACTGCTTCGCTCTTATGGCCCAGGGCCAGCAGCTGGTCAACCTTTTCTTCAGACATAGATAGCCCCCTATCTGCGTGAATGAACTAGGAAAATTCCAAACACTAAAGTAGCACAGGACCAGGGTCGTGTACAGTCCTTAACGGGGCCTGGTGAGATACCAATGGGTGAGCGCGATGATGCGCTGGTCAAAAAAGAGGTAGAGGAGACTGGCCACGGCCAGAAAAGGCCCGTAGGGTATGCGGGTTTGGCCGCCTTTTTTCTGCTGCACCATGGCCCCCACCCCAACTATGGTGCCGAGCAGGGAGCTGCAAAAAATGACAAATGGCAAGGCCTGCCAGCCCTGGAAGGCCCCGATCATGGCGAGCAGCTTGATATCGCCACCCCCCATCCCCTGCCTCTTGGTGGCCAGATAATAGCCCATGGCAATGGCGTAAAAGATACCACCACCACAAAGAATGCCCAGCAGCGAATCCTGCCAGCTGAGACCAGGGAGCAACAGAGAGGCGGCAAGGCCCAGGACAATGCCCGGCAGACTGATACGATCAGGAATAATCTGATGATACAGGTCAATAACGATAACAACGAGCAGGGCAGCCGCAAAGACAAAATAGATCAAAAAGGCCATTGAGACAAAGAAACGCTGCAACAGAAAGAGGGAGAGCAGGGCCATGGCCAGCTCCACCAGGGGGTACTGAATGGAAATCTTCACCTGACAACTGCGGCAGCGCCCCCGTAAAAAAAGAAAGCTGGCGACGGGAATATTTTCATACCAATGCAGGGGGGTTTTACAGTGTGGACAATGGGAGCCGGGAAAAACCACCGAGGCCCCGGGATCAGGGAGACGGAGGATGACAACATTGAGAAAACTGCCGACAATGGCCCCGAAAATAAAGGAAAAAACTTCGAAGAAAAGCATATTCATTTCCCCATGATAAGATGAGTCAGGCCACCTGGCAAGAAGCAACTTCTTTTGTATCTATTCAGCCAATAGCTACATTTTTTTGTTTTGGCCACAGAATCCACGGAAAGACACGGACAAATATTCTGTGTTCTTCCGAGGATTCCGTGGATTCCGTGGATTCCGTGGCTAAACCTTGGCAATATCAATTGTCGAGATAACTTCGGTTAATAGGTACAAAGTTTTTTTCAATTAAACACGCTGAATAGTTACCTTCTTTTTTGCTGTAACTCTTTGAACAACCAGCATCCCAAGGTTAGGCCACGGCGTTTCACCCCCCCCTAACCACCCAACCAGCAAAGCAATTTCTGCCACCATAAATATCATCTGGCCCAGCCTCCCCCGCCCCGGACAAGACTGGCTTGTGTTTGTCTGTGATGCCCCATATAATGAAACAACCTTGCCTTTTCATACAGTGCACTCGCCCCTTCCACCGTTGAGCACAGGAGAACCAAATGACTAATCACCATGACCGCCGTGACAATGTCCGGGTACCATTTCACGCCACCGTGGACCTTGACTTTACCGGCCAAAAATATAGTGGCTGTGAAACCGAGAATCTTTCCACCAGAGGCGTCCTGGTCCTGGGCATCCCAGATCGTCATGAGGGGGATAGCTGCGACATAGCCCTCCATCTTGCCGGCACCAGCACCGACATCACCCTCACCATGCAGGGGGAGGCGGTGCGCATTGAGGACAGGGGCATCGGCATCCATTTCACGGAAATTGATCTGGACAGCTATACCCATCTCAGAAATATCATTTATTATAATGCCGACGACCCTGATTCCCTTGATGAATTTCCCTTTGACAACGAGTAGACTATGGCGCTCCTGCAACTGACCACCATCCCCCTCGGCACCCAGACCACCAGTGTTGGCGATTATGTGGCGGAAATCCAGAGAGAGCTTGAAAAGACGGGTATACCCTTCCGCCTTAATGACATGGGCACCGTTATTGAGGGGAACATTTCCGAACTTCTGGCCATCATAGAAAAGATATATGAAATCCCCTTTAGA
>JAUVQZ010000218.1 GCA_030597865.1 Pseudomonadota bacterium
CAGGCCATACACCAGTATCGGCAAGATCCTTATCCAAGAGGGAAGACTGCAAAGGGAGGAGGTAAGCATGGCCACCATTCACCGCTACCTAACCGACCATCCCGGCCAGATGACGCGGATCCTAAACCTCAATGAACGGTTTATCTTTTTTCAACTCAGCCCCCCACAATCAGGTGACATTATACCCACCGGCAGCCTGGGCTACCCCCTCACCACCGGACGATCCGTGGCCATGGACGCCGGCTATTACCCCCCCGGCATCCTGGGAATCCTGACGGGCCGCCTCCCCCATTTTGCTAAAGACGGCAAGGTCTCCTGGCAACCATTTAGTCGCCTGGTCACCCACCAGGACAGCGGCGCGGCCATCAAGGGCCCCCATCGCCTTGATCTCTACATGGGCAGCGGCCAGGGGGCAGGTCAGGCGGCCGGAATCATGAAAGAAAGGGGAAGCTTCGCAATTTTAACCCCCAACTTGTCTTTACGGTAAGTTCACAGTAGAATCATACTCTGTAAAAACAGTGTCAGGGCCCGAGCCAGTCGGCGCCATTACCCGCAAGTGAGAAGAGAACTCCATGAAACAGACAGAAATCGATTACTGGATTGACACCATGCTTGACTCCCACACGGGGGTGTCGGACTTGAATTTTACGGTGGATAAGCCCCTGCAGGTGGAAACGGCCGGCCAGCTCGTCCCGGTTACCATTGAGCCCAACATAACGGCCCTTACCCCTTTCCAGACCGAGGTCTTTGCCCTTAACCTCATTGCCGGCAACAAGCGTCTGCTTGCCGCCCTGGTCAAGAACGGTTCCTGCGACCTCTCCTACCGCTTGGGGGACAAGGCCCGCTTCAGGGTCAACGTCTTCTCCCAGCGTGGTCATTTCTCAGCGGTTCTTCGTAAGCTGCCCACCGAGATACCAACCATTGAATCGATGGATCTGCCGGCGGCCATGAACGAGATGACCGATATCTTAAACGGCTTCATCCTGGTTACCGGCTCCACCGGTTCCGGTAAATCAACCACCCTGGCCGCCCTGCTCCACAAGATCAACCTGGAGCGGGCCGTCCATACCATTACCCTGGAAGACCCCATCGAATTTGTCCATCCCCACCATAAGGCCACCTTTAACCAGCGGGAACTGGGCAGCGATTTTGACACCTTTTCCAACGGCCTACGCGCCGCCCTGCGTCAGGCGCCCAAGGTTATTCTGGTGGGCGAGATGCGTGACCGTGAAACCATGGAAATCGGCCTTACGGCCGCAGAAACCGGCCACCTCGTCCTCTCCACCCTCCATACCATTGATGCCGGCTCCACCATTAACCGCTGCCTGGGTATGTTTGAGCATGACGAGCAGCCCCAGATCAGGAACCGCATCGCCGACACCCTGCGCTGGATTATCGGCCAACGCCTCCTGCCCAAGGTGGGCGGCGGCCGGGTCGCCTCTTTTGAGGTTTTGAAAATGAACCTCCGTGTCCGCGACATCATCCTCCACGGCGAAGACGAGGACAGAACCTTTTACGACGTTATCAGCGCTGGTACGGCCCATGGCATGACCACCTTTGACCAGTACATCCTGACCCTCTTTGAGAGGGGTCTCGTCACCGAAGAGACGGCCCTGCAGTACTGCAGCCAGCGTAATGTCATGGGCCGTGGCCTTGACCAGCTCAAGGCTGCCAAGGGTGAAACCACCACCTCCATCACCGGCCTTGCCATGGAGGAGGAAGCAGGCGACAAGTTTGGCCGCAACGACGGTTTCTCCCGATAATAGAGCCATTTCCCCAGATAATAGGACAGACCATGATTTCACAGTGCCCCCATTGCCAGCACCCCTTCAGCGCCGGTCATCAGAAAAAAATTGAAGAGGCCTATGCCGCCCTGCCCATAGGTAAGAGCCTCAAATTCAGCTGCCCCACCTGCCAGATGTCGGTGGAGGTCACAGCCAGCCGCCAGCAATCGTCAGCAGCAGGAGAGGTCAAGGGTAATATGCCCCAGCCTCCCAGCCTCAACTGGCTCAAGACAGGCACCATTGCCGACAAGGAGGTGCTTGACGACTTTTCCCTTGTAATGATCCTCATGCCCAACGATCACCCGGCCCGCAACACCATTGCCACGATCTTTGAAGGTCTTGGCTATAAGCCCGTCTTTCCCAACTCAGCCAGTGACGGCATCGAACGCATGCGGTTCACCGAGTATACGGCCGTGGTGCTCCACAGCCGCTACGAGGGAATACTGGCCGACTCCAGCTTCCATGACCATATATGCCAACTGCCCATGCAGACACGGCGCTCCATCTACTACACCCTCATCGGCCCGGAGTTCCACAGCCTCTACAACCTTGAGGCCCTGCATAATAGCGCCAACCTGGTGGTAAACGACAATGACCTGCCTGACCTGCCCATCATCCTCAAAAAATCCTTCCGCGAGTATGATGAGCTCTTCGGCCCCCTGCTGGCCGCCCTCAGGGCTGAAGGCAAGAAATAAAAAAACAGGGTTCAGAATTATCCCAGCAAGATGCGCAGGAAGGCGCCAAAGGCAAAGAAGAGGGCTGAGGTAAGCAGCATCAGCTTGACAGCGCTGGCCAGGTGGCTGGCGGCGATTTTCTGTTTGGCATCACCCATGGTTGGCTTGTTGGAAATTTTACCAAAATAGCTGCTGCTGCCGCCGAGCTGAATACCCAAGGCACCGGCCACGGCCGCCTCAGGAAAGCCTGCGTTGGGGCTGGTATGGGAGCGGCAGTCACGGCGCAGGATGTACAGGCTGTCCCGGGCCCTGAGGCCGAGAAAGAGGGCTGCCAAAGGAATGAACAGGGAGGTGAGGCGGGCCGGCAGGAAATTGACCAGATCGTCCAGCCGGGCCGCGGCCCAGCCAAACTCCAGATAGCGTTCATTCCTATAACCGAACATGGAATCACCGGTATTGATCGCCTTGTAGAGCATGGCGCCCACCGGCCCACCGACAAAGGCATAGAAAATCGGTGCCGTCACCCCATCCACCAGGCTTTCCGCCACACTCTCCACCCCAGCGCGGCTCACCCCAGCCCCATCAAGCCCTGCGGTATCGCGTCCGACAATCATGGCCACCCGCTGGCGGGCCAAGACCAGATCTCCATCTTTCAAAGCCACATGAACTGCCGAGGCATGCCGGGCCAGATCCCGGGCCGCAAAGCTCGTGTAGAGTAAGACAATAGCCATGGCATCATAGGCCAGGGGATGAAGCAATCCGGCGCCGTAGAGGAGGGCCCAGGTCAGCAAAGCGGTGACAAGAAGGGTAATTACAACGGTGACAATACCGGCAAGCCGGGCGCTTGGCAGAAGGCCACGGCAAACTTTCTCAAGATGACTCTGCAAAAGACCAATGAGACGGACCGGATGGGGAAGCCAGCGCGGATCGCCTAAGAGCTGATCAAGGACAAGGGCCAGGCCGATATGGAGGAGAGGGGAGAGCATGGTTAGAGGCCGAGAAGCCCATAGACCCGGTCCATGTCCATCTGGTCGCGAACTGCTGCAGCCAGCCGTTCAAAAGCAGGCTCCAGATCATAGCTGGCCTGGACCTGGCCCAGGGGAGCCAGACCATAACGGCTGCGCAGGCGGTCTATAAACCAGCGCCGGAAGGGGTCGGCATCAAAGATGCCATGGAGATAGGAGCCCCAGACCAGACCGTTATCGGCAACAACGCCGCTCTCCTCGTTGCCGGACAGACTGAGCAGGGGCTGACCCATAGTGGCGCTGATGCCATGATGGATCTCATAGCCATGCACCTGGCAGCCGGAGCCGAGATGGACGCCACTCTTCAGGGTCAGGGTCTTTTCCTTCTCCAAAACCGTATCTATATCAAGAAGGCAAAGTCCTGCCAGACTCTCTCCGGCCGACTCAATATGGTGGGGATCGGCAATATGGCGGCCCAGGATCTGGAAACCACCGCAGATACCCACCACCTCAGTGCCCTGCCCCGCCAATAGTTTAATATCCCCAGCCAGGCCACCTTCTAATAGATAGCGCAGATCCGCCACCACATTCTTGCTGCCCGGCAGCAGGATGGCATGGGGCCGGCCCAGATCCTCGGCCTTTTTCACCAGCCTGACCCGCACGTCCGGCTCGGCCAGAAAGGGTTCAAAATCGGTGAAGTTGGAGATATGGGGCAGATCAATCAGGGCCAGATCAATATCAGCCCGGCCCTGGGACTGCTGGTCAAAAAGACCATTTTTAAAGGTCACCGAATCCTCCTCGGGCAGACCGAGGTTTGGCAGATAATCAACAACACCCAGCACCGGCTTAGCCGTCTTTTCCTCCATATAGCTCAGGGCGTCATCCAGCAGGGATTTCTGGCCGCGGAAACGGTTGACCACAAACCCGGCCAGCAAATCGCGCTCCCACTGATCCAGGATCTCCATGGTGCCGACAAAGGAGGCGAACACCCCGCCCCGGTCGATATCGCCCACCAGCAGCACCTTGGCCCTGGCATAACGGGCCATGGGCATGTTGACGATATCATGGTGTTTGAGGTTGACCTCAGCAGGACTACCCGCCCCCTCCATGATGATCA
>JAUVQZ010000047.1 GCA_030597865.1 Pseudomonadota bacterium
GACCGTTATTTTCACGGCAGCATAGGCAAAAAGTCCCAGGGAATAAAAACGGATGGCCTCCGCCGTCCTGATGACATCAATACTGTCGAAATTACCATGGCCAAAGAGAACGCGGACAATGGGCTCTGACAGGATCCAGAGGCCGCAGGCTGAGGGGATGGACAGACAGAAACCCATGGTCAAAGAGGAGACAAAGGCCTCCTTCAGGGCCGCAAATTCCTTGCGGGCCGCATAACGGGCTATCAGGGGAAGGCTGGCCATGGACAGGGCAACCCCAAAAACCCCGATTGGCAACTGCATAAGGCGAAAGGCATACTGCAGCCAGGAGACACTGCCCTCCTCACAGGATGAGGCAAAATTGGTATTTACAAAGATATTAAGCTGGGTGGCGGAAAGACCAATCACCGCAGGGACCATAAGGAGGAGGATGCGATGCAGACCCGGATCCTTGAGGTTGAGATAGGGCCTAAGGCGAAAGCCGATCTTCCGAAAAAGCGGCAACTGGCAGCCCAGCTGTAAAGCACCGCCGATAAGGGTTCCCACCGCCATACCCGCAATGGCCGGCTTACCCATCCTGGTAAAGAGATAGGCAAAGCCCAGACCGCCGATGATCGAACCCAGGTTGAAAAAGGCGGAGGCCATGGCCGGCACAAAAAACTTGCCCTTGGTATTCAAGGCGCCCATGACCACGGCAGAGAGTGAAATCAGGACCAGAAAGGGGAACATGATCATGGTGAGCAGGGTGGTCAAGGCCACCTTACCGGCCTGTTGCTCAAACTCACCCTTATCCAGGAGCAGGACAATATCCTGGGCGAGATAGATGCCAACCAGGGTCAACAGGCTTAAGAAAATAGCAAAAAAGGCCAGGACATTATTGGCCAACCGCCAGGTCTCCTCCTCCCCCCTGGTTTCGTCATAGTCGGAAAACACCGCCACAAAGGCGGCGGAAAGGGCCCCTTCGCCAAAGAGGTCGCGAAGAAGATTGGGGATACGGAAGGCGACCACAAAGGCGTCATAGGCGTAACCAGCCCCGAAAAAAAAGGCAAAGACCTGTTCCCGGATAAGGCCCAGCACCCTGCTGCACATGACGGCAAACCCCACCGTCCCAGCTGCCCGAGCTATTTTTCCTGTGTCGTCTGATGCCTGTTTCATGGCTTAAAGATAGTGATAAGGGCGCCCCTAACGCCGGGGGGGGGGCAAGGGTGATAATGGCTTGCCGTAAACAGGTTCTGCACCTAACAGAATCCGCCTTTTTTCTAAAATTATAGTGCTTGCTTTATGGCAGGTCAGACTTTACTATACTTGCCATGGCGAGGTTAAACATCTGTTTTAAATCGCTATCTTTTAAAAAGATATTTGCAGGCCAACACAGACTTCCCCTCCCCCTCTACAAACAGGGGACAGGGGTCCTTCTAACAGCAGGATGACGCGTGCCAGAAGGGATACCAACCAGGCCTTGTTCTAACAAGGATTCATGCAAGGCGCCAATGCTTTACCACTTCCATAGGGCAATCAGCATCTGACGCACGGAGAAATTTCATGGGGGCTTCAACGATTACCAAAAACATTGTTCTTCTCGGCCACTCCAAGGCCGGAAAAACTGCCCTAAGCCGTGCCCTGCTCAGGGCTGCCGGCATAGAGAATCCAACCATTGACAAGGACCCGGAATCCCTTGCCCACCGGATGACCACCACCTCCAGCTATTTCCACTTCATGTGGCAGGGGGCCAACACGGTCATCACCAACACCCCGGGCGACGACAATTTCCTCCATGAGGCTGACGTCCTGGCCCAGGTCAGTGACAATGCCGTGCTCACTATCTGTGCTGACGAGGCCCATAAGTTTCAGACCGAAAAGGCGGCCCGCCTCATCCAGCAATCCACCATGCCCTCCATTCTCTTTATCAACCGAATGGATGAGGACAAGGCTGACTTCAACGGCACCCTGGCGGCAATCCGCAAGAACATCCTCCTGGATCCTGCCATTGTATACCTGCCCATTGGCAACGGTGCTGATTTTTGCGGCGTTATCGATGTGATCGCCGAAAAAACCCTCTATTTTTCCGAAGAAGACCCCGCCTCCCTGACAGAGGGTGAGATCCCCACGGCCATGCAGGACGAGGCCTATATCGCCCTGGAAAAGCTCATGGAGCAGGTCGCGGAAACGGATGATGAACTCATTGAGGAGTTGCTCGAAGAGGGCGAGCTTGACCAAGAGAGCCTTGTCCAGGGCCTAAAAAACGCTGTTGCCTCAGGCGCCCTGTCACCTGTGCTACCCGGGGCGGCCAAAAAAAGTTTCGGGGCAGGGCTTCTCCTTGAACTGGCCCACAGCCTCTTTCCCCAAGGCGACCATCAGGCCCCGTCGCAAGGCTGCCAGATTTTCAAAATTGACCACGATCCCAACCTTGGCATCCTTTACTACTGCAAAGTCAACTCGGGCACCCTCAACCCCGGCACCCTGTATAATGTCAGCCGTAACAGTGAGGAAGAGGTTGATACATTTTATGTCCCCTCCGGCGCTAGTCTGGAGAAGACAGACAGCCTTACAGCCGGCATGATCGGAGTCCTTGTCGACCTTAACGGCAGCGCTCCCGGCGACACCCTGGCCAACTCCCCGGAAGACCATCCCCTGGCCCCACTCCCTGTTGTGGCGCGCCCCCACTTCACCTATGCCGTGGCCCACACGAACCCGGCAGACAGTGAGAGCATGTATACCGCCCTGGCAAAGATCATGGCGGAAGACCCAGCCGTACACATGGCCCAGGAGCCCAAAACCGGCGAAACACTTCTTTCCGGCCAGGGACGACTCCACCTTGAGGTTACCAGCGAACGGATAGCACGTAAGTTCGGCACAGAACTTGAGCTCAGCCTGCCCACCGTTCCCTATCAGGAAAAACAACAGGGTGACAACCAGGAACAAATCCTCCTGGAACCCCTGATGAACCTGACAATAACCCTGCCCGACGACTGTGTCGGCGAGGTCATCACCGACCTTGGCAAACGGCGGGGCAAGATAATGGAAATCCGCTCTGAGGCCCGTAACGAGGTCATTGTCAGCCAGGTTCCCATGGCCGAGATCCTTGAATATGGCAGCGCCCTGGCCCAATTGACCGGTGGCAGGGCAACCTTTAAGGCCGTTTTTTCCCATTACGAACAACTTGACCAGAAACCAAGCCCACAGGAAAAAACCCTGGGATGAACAAGGACCGATCAGAACTTTACCGCTGCGGCATTCTCACCATCAGCGACAAGGGTTCCCGGGGGGAGCGCCAGGACACCAGCGGCCCGCAACTCCAGGATCAGTTGCGTAGCGCAGGGCAGTATACCATCAGCAGATACGCCATTGTGGCCGACGACCCGGCCTCCATCACCACCACCCTGAAAACATGGTGCGACAAGGAGGATCTTGACCTCATCCTGACCACAGGGGGCACTGGAGTAAGCCCCAGCGACCAGACCCCGGAAACCACCCTCCCCCTCCTTGACAAGGTAATTCCCGGCATCAGCGAGATGATGCGCATGGCAAGCTTCCAGAAGACACCGAACGCCATTCTTTCCCGGGGCGTGGCCGGCATCCGCCAGGATTGCCTGATCATCAATCTGCCCGGCAGTGAACGGGGAGCCCGGGAAAATCTCGAAACCATCCTTGCCGGTCTGGCCCACGCCATCTATAAGATCAAGGGCGGCAGCAAGGATTGCGGCAGCTGAAAAACCTGATCCATACCGACAGGAGGATCATCACAGATTGCTCTAAAAATGAGCTTCTCCCCCCAATAAACCCACAAAAAAAGGGCCGTGAGGATATAATCCTCACGGCCCTTTTTTAATCTCAAACAGAGAGTTAATCAGACAAAGACAACTGACTCCTCATCACCCTTACGGGCAGCAACCTCGCCAATAATATGGGGGGATTCTCCCAGGGCAACAAGCTGCTGCACGGCATCATCCACCACCCTGCCATCAATAACAATTGCCATGCCAATACCGTAGTTAAAGGTACGCCTCATCTCCTCCACCGGCACATTGCCCTTTTCCTGGAGAAATTTAAAGATGGGCTGAACGGGCCAGCTTCCATCTTTAATCACGGCCTTGCACCCCTTTGGCAGGACACGGGGAATATTATCATCAAAACCGCCGCCGGTGATATGAACCAGACCCCGGACCTTGTAATTCTTGAAAAGATTGAGCAGGGGCTCCGTATAAATCCGGGTGGGCCGGATAAGCTCCTCACCAAGGGTGCAGCCAAGCTCATCCACATAATCATCCACCTTGAGCCCAAGCTCCTCAAAACAAATTTTGCGAACCAGGGAATAACCGTTGGAGTGGATGCCGCTTGAAGACAGACCGATGATCTTATCACCCACCTTAATCTCAGAGCCGTCAATGAGCTTGTCACGTTCGGCTATACCAACCACAAAACCGGCAAGGTCATAATCACCATCATTATACAGGCCGGGCATCTCTGCCGTCTCGCCACCGATAAGGGAGCATTTGGATATCTCGCAGCCCTTGGCAATACCCCTGACAACATCGGTGGCAACATCGGTTTCCAGCTTGCCAACCGAGAAATAATCAAGGAAAAAGAGGGGCTGTGCCCCGCAGACAACGATATCGTTGACACACATAGCGACAAGATCAATGCCAATGGTGTCATGGACATCACACAGGCTTGCCACCTTGAGCTTGGTGCCAACGCCATCCGTGGAGGAGACCAGGACAGGGTCCTTGAATCGGTCACCGCCCAGGGAAAAAAGGCCGCCGAAACCACCGATATCGGTCAGCACTCCACGCCTGAATGTTGAAGAAACAAGGGGCTTAATCTGGTCAATAAAATCGTTTGCCTTGTCAATATCAACACCGGCTTCTGCGTAACGTGAGGAGGATGATTTGCTCATTTTATAAAAGTTTCAATTTAGGGTTTATATCTCTGGAACAGCCTCTTGGAGAGAAAGGCCATCTAATTACTCCAGCTCCAGGAGAAAAGTCAATCAAATTATGAAGATGAAACACACAACAGATTGTATGATCTTCTGCCACTATACAACAAAGAAAGTGGTTCCTTAACTTTTTTTAGACATCTCGCCAAGAAAATAGATTTATCTTTTCATTTTGCCAACATAGACCGCAGCAGGCAAAAAAACCGTTTGACAGTAAGAGCGGAGCCATGGTAACAAGGACAACTTTATATTTTGATAATGGATCAGATTTCGACCCATGAAGAGTCGAGACCTTGGTTCATCACCTTCTTGCCCCCCAGGGGACCTTACGTCCATAAGGAGGACCTATGGAAAAATACGAAACAATATCCATCATCCGGCCCAATGTCACAGAAGACATCATTGCGGCCATCAGCGACAAAACCGCCCAGATCATCTCCGATGCCGGCGGCGAAATTCTCAAGGTAGACAAATGGGGCCTCAGGCAACTGGCCTATCCTATTAGAAAGGAACCCACTGGCCACTATGTATATACTGTTTTCTCTGGCAATGCTGCCGGGGTTGATGAGATGGAACGTATCTTCAAGATCGATGAAAATGTTTTAAAATACATGACCATCAAACTCGGCAAAGACTTTGTCCTCAATGACAAATCTTACGCCGTTGAAGATGAAGGCAGCGACTCTTCGGACAAAGAGAAGAAAGAGTAACAGCGTCGTCCACCCCAACAAACTACTCTCCATCGACCCATATAAGGAAAGGATTATGAGACAACAAAAAAGAATTTTCCAGCGCCGCAGGGTATGCCGCTTTTGTGCTGATAAAGAACTGGTCATTGACTATAAAGAGGTAAAGATCCTGAAGAATTACCTCACCGAGCGCGGTAAAATTATTCCCCGCCGGATTTATGGCAACTGCGCCAAGCACCAGCGCCAAATGACCGAGGCAATTAAAAGGGCCAGACAGATCGCCCTCTTGCCCTATTCCGGCAACCCCCAAGGCTAGCATTCCGTGTCAGATGTGACAAACACTGCTTCTGAACAGCAGAAACAGTGGCGAGCAGTTGCCCTGACATCCCTGCTCTGCGGACTGCCAGCTATAAGTCCGTTTTTTGATTTTCTTCGCACCTTTATACCCGTGGCCCCCTTTTATTTTAGTGTGACCCTGGGCCACAAGGTGGGACGACAAGTCTGCCTTTTTGCCTTTATCATTGCAGGCCTTGTTTCACTGTTTGCAAACGATATCGGCAACGCCATCTTTCCACTCACCCTCTTTCCGGTGGGTTTAATGCTGGCGTGGGCAATGGAAGCAAGAAAGACCCTTGCCTGGTCAGGACTCGCGGCAACACTTCTTGTCCTTGTGGGATGGCTCATAGGCGGCCTCTTTTTTTGGCAGTCAACCGGCCTTAATCCTTACAAGGCAGGATTAGCCGCCATGGATCAGTCCTTTGTTGCCATGGCAGATATGTACAAAACATCTGGAGATTTCCCCCCGGATGTGGTGGCAGATATCGAGCGCGGCTTTGACCAGGCCCGTCAGAAACTGTCACGGATTTTCCCGGCATTACTGGTCATGTCCGCCATTGTTGTCAGTTGGCTCAACATGGCCTTGGGAAACCGGCTGCTCCATCGTCACGCCCCAGAGCGCACTGTATGGCCGCCATACCGCTTCTGGAGACTGCCAGAAAATCTGGTATGGCTCGTGATCGTGGCAGCCATCCTTATGCTCCTGCCGGTATCAAGCCTTAAGACATTAGGCATGAACGGCCTTCTCATCCTGGGAATTATTTATTTTTTCCAGGGCCTGGCAGTACTTTTTGCCATGCTTGAAAGATGGAATGCACCGAGGCCGGTCAGGGTCTTTATATATATTTTCATCTTTATCCAGACCTATTCCATTGTCCTGCTTGCAGTCCTTGGAATTGTCGACATCTGGAAAGATTTAGGCAAGATCTACAAGGAAGAAGAGGCGCCGTAAGCAAGCTGCCCTCCTCTTTGTTTAAAAAATATATCCCGTAACGGGATGAAATAGACAACAGGTTTATCGACCTGAGGTGACCATTATGGAACTGATTCTTAAACAAACAATTGATACCCTTGGCGAAGAGGGTGCCGTGGTTCAAGTAAAGCCTGGTTATGGCCGCAACTACCTGATCCCCCAAGGCAAGGCTGTGCTGGCAACCAAGACCAGCATGGCAGAACGTGACCGCAATATGGCAGCCATTAAGGATCGCCTGGACAACGAACGTAAAGGCGCTGAATTTGTGGCAAAAAAACTTAGCGGCACCACCGTTACCATCACCATGCGTTCCGGCGAGGACAACAAACTCTACGGATCTGTGAACTCTGCCGATATTGCCGACAAACTTGCCGAAATCGGCATCAAGATTGACAAACGCAAGATCATGCTCGACGAGCCCTTGAAGAGCCTGGGAGAATTCGCTATTTCCTACAAGGCTGGCTACCAGGTGATCGGCGAATTCAAGGTGCTTATCACATCCCTGAATGCCCAGCCAGAAACCCCAGCAGCTGCTGAGGCTGAAGCTGAAGCTGAGATTGAGGCTGATACTGAGGTGACTGAAGAGGCCGATGCCAAAGAGTAACCAGCCAGCCCCGGCATAACTTCTTCTTTGAAAGCGACTCTTTTCACATACAGGAAAAGGGTCGCTTTTTTATTGTCAGACTTGCATAAAAATCCGTAGCGGATAGTATGGATCGTCGTCCCCCTTAGCTCCTCAGATTTCCCTTGGACCACCCTGCCATACAACCCCATGGAACAACCCCTCACCACCCCTGTCAACCACCGCATGCCTCCCCAAAATAAGGAGGCCGAACAATGTGTTCTCGGCGCCATTCTCCAGCAGAAAGGAATGATGGCCAAGACCGTTGACCTCATCACCCCTGACGACTTCTACCTCGATAATCATAAAAGCATTTTCAAGGCCATGGTCACCCTCTTTGACCGTAATCAGCCCCAGGACATGGTCACGGTGATCAACCATCTGACCAGCACTAACACCATCGAAGGCTCCGGCGGTGCAGCCTATATCGCCACCCTCACCGACACCGTGCCCCTGGCCTCGAATATCGTCCATTACGCCAAGATTGTCCGTGAAAAGTCGATTTTGCGCCAGCTGATCAACACCACCACCTCCATTGCATCCCGTTGTTACGATGAGCAGGATGAAATAGACCGCCTCCTCGACGATGTCGAGACCACGGTATTTGAGATCTCCAGCAGCAAGAGCGGTTCCAAGTTCGAGGCCCTGAACGTCATCATGAAGGGCACCTTTGACAAGGTGACCGAGCTTGCCGAACGTAAGGAGCTCATCACCGGCGTGCCAACCGGCTATGACACCTTTGACCGGATGACCGCTGGCCTGCAGCCCTCTGACCTTGTCATCCTTGCCGGCCGGCCCAGTATGGGAAAAACTGCCCTGGCCATGAATATGGTCCAAAACGCGGCCATGCAGTTTGATGTGCCGGTGGCGGTTTTCAGCCTGGAGATGTCCAAACATCAGCTGGCCATGCGCCTCCTCTGCTCTGTGGCACGGGTGGACTCCAATGAGGTTCGTACCGGCCACATCAAGGAACAGGACTGGCCCAAACTTACCAGGGCCACAGGGGAGCTGAGCAAGGCCCCCATCTTTATCGATGACACCGCCGCCATCTCCGTCCTTGAGATGCGGGCCAAGGCCAGGCGCCTGAAAATTGAACACGATATCGGCCTTGTTGTCGTTGATTATCTCCAGCTCATGAAGGGCCGCGGTGACAGTCGTGAGCAGGAAATCAGTGAGATCTCCCGTTCCCTGAAGGCCATGGCCAAGGAGCTTGAGATCCCCGTTGTCGCCCTTTCCCAGCTTAACCGTAGCCTTGAAAGCCGGCCCAATAAACGTCCCCAGCTCTCCGACCTCCGTGAATCTGGCGCCATTGAACAGGACGCCGACGTTATCTGCTTCATCTATCGTGACGAGGTCTATAATAAGGCTGAGGACAACCCCAAAAAAGGGCTGGCCGAACTGATCATCGGCAAACAGCGTAATGGCCCCACAGGCACTGTGGAGATGGCCTTTATCGGCCGCTATACCACCTTTGAAAACCTTGCCTACCAGCAAGAGGGCTAAGCCATTTCAACCGGCTGTTTTTTTGTCTTCCACCTGCTGACAAGCGGTTGCACTTCATGGCTGATATGGTAAAAAGAGCCCCTGAAATCAAAGACCTGCCCCATTCCACCTCTCCATTGAGACCTAGCCCAACCAGCTCCCCCTCTTTTTAAGGATATCTTATGGCCACCGTTGACACCGTCCATTACGATTTTGCCACCATTGAGACTAAATGGCAGCAGAAATGGCTACAGGAAAACACCTTCAAGGTCAGCGAGGATCCAAGCAAGAAGAAGTATTATCTCCTTGAAATGTTCCCCTACCCCTCCGGTCGTATCCATATGGGACATGTCCGCAACTACACCATTGGCGATGTCGTGGCCCGCTTCAAACGCATGCAGGGCTATAACGTCCTTCACCCCATGGGCTGGGATGCCTTTGGCCTGCCCGCTGAAAATGCCGCCATCAAAAACGCCACCCACCCGGCCAAATGGACCTATGAGAATATTGATTACATGCGCGGCCAGCTCCAGCAGATGGGCCTGAGCTACGACTGGGATCGCGAGCTTGCCACCTGCAACGAGGATTATTACCGATGGGAACAGCTCTTTTTCATCGAGCTCTACGAAAAAGGGTTAATTTACCCCAAAGTCACCATCGTCAACTGGTGTGAGACCTGCAATACAGTCCTGGCCCGTGAGCAGGTAATTGACGGCTGCTGCTGGCGTTGCGACCAGGGTGTTATCCCCCGGGAGATGAACGGCTGGTTCTTTAAGATCACCGATTATGCCGAAGAGCTCCTGGCCGAATGTGACAACCTCAAGGGCTGGCCAGACAAGGTCCTGACCATGCAGCGCAACTGGATTGGCAAGTCTGTCGGCGCCCAGGTGGATTTTGCCATTGAGGGCCGCGATGATGTGCTGTCCATCTTCACCACCAGGCCAGACACCATCCATGGCGCCACCTTCATGTCCATTGCCCCTGAGCATGCCCTGGTGGCCCAACTCACCCAAGGCACTGAACACGAGGCCGCAGTGGTTGACTTCGTCAAACGCACCACCATTGCCAAGCAACGCCAGAAGGCAGGTGAGGAGCTTGACAAGGAAGGGGTGTTCACCGGGGCATACGCCATCAATCCCTACACCGGGGACAGGCTGCCCATTTATACGGCCAATTTTGTCCTCATGGAGTACGGCACCGGTGCGGTCATGGCTGTGCCGGCCCATGACCAACGGGATTTTGAGTTCGCCCGAAAGTACAATATCCCCATAAAGGTCGTTATCCAGCCCGAGGGTGAGGGCCTTGATTCCGCTGACATGGAGCAGGCCTACGAAGGCCTGGGTTCATTGGTGCACTCTGCTGATTTTAGCGGCATGGCCTCAAATGAGGCGA
Organism: Pseudomonadota bacterium; assembly: GCA_030597865.1. GTDB lineage: Bacteria > Desulfobacterota > Desulfobulbia > Desulfobulbales > SURF-16 > BM506. Next base: position 10,431 of record JAUVQZ010000047.1, read on the forward strand.
AAAAGGCCATTACCGCCAAGGCCGAAGAAGAGGGCTTTGGCAAGCAACAGGTCACCTACCGGCTGCGCGACTGGGGGGTCTCCCGGCAACGTTACTGGGGCACCCCCATCCCCATGATCCATTGCCCGAAATGTGGGGTGCAGCCGGTGGCCAAAGAGGATCTGCCCGTCACCCTGCCCCGTGATGTGACCATTGACCCCTCGGGCAAATCTCCCCTCCATACCCTGGAGAGCTATTATAAGACGAGCTGCCCAACATGCGGCAATGAGGCGCGCCGGGAGACAGACACCATGGACACCTTTGTTGAGTACTCCTGGTATTTTGCCCGTTACACCTGCCCAGATTATACAGATGGCCCCCTGAAAAAGGAGGCGGTTGATTACTGGCTGCCGGTTGACCAGTATATCGGCGGGGTGGAGCATGCCATTCTCCACCTGCTCTACTCCCGCTTTTTCACCAAGATTCTCCGGGACCTCGGCTATCTCAATATTAACGAGCCATTCGCCAACCTGCTCACCCAGGGCATGGTCATCAAGGATGGTTTCAAGATGAGCAAATCAAAGGGCAATGTCGTGGATCCGGCCGGGCTGATTGCCGACTACGGCGCCGACACGGTTCGCCTCTTTTCCCTGTTTGCAGCACCCCCGGAAAAAGACCTGGAGTGGAGCGACAAGGGTGTTGACGGCGCCTACCGCTTCTTAAAACGGATATATCGTTTTATCACCCGCAACATGGAACTCCTTCAGAAAACCCCCCCCCTGCCAACCAAACTGTCAAAATCCGGCCAGGCCCTGCATCGCAAGACCCACCAGACCATTGCCAAGGTCAGCCAGGACATCAACGACAAATTCCACTTTAACACGGCCATATCAGCCATCATGGAGCTCAACAACACCCTAAGCTCCCTGACCAGTGGCGACAAGACCGCCCCCCCCGAAGACGGGGCCATCAAGGAGGCGGTTGACACCATCCTTCAGCTCCTGGCCCCCATGGTACCCCACTTCACAGAAGAGCTATGGCAGCGCATCGGCCACCAGGAGGAGTTGACAATGACCCCCTGGCCCAGTTTTGACACGGATGCCGCCAGGGAGGATGAAATCACCCTGGTCGTCCAGATTAACGGCAAGGTACGCATTCGCCTCCAGGTAGCGACCGGAATCGACGAAGAGACCATCAAGGAAATGGCCATGGCCGATGAAAGGGTTCAGAAATTCATTGAGGGTAAGGCCATACGCAAAATCATCGTTGTTAAGAACAAGCTTATCAGCATTGTTATATAGGTCTTGCCATGATTTTTTCAAAAAAGTTTCTCTCTGTCGCCACTGCCCTCCTGGTGGCAGGACTCCTCCTTATTTTCTCAGGCGGTTGCGGCTACAGCAACCCCCATACCCGCACCGCTGATTTTGATAAGGATGGCGACGGTAAGATCAGAATTTTTCTGGATATGTGGGTCAACCAAACGAATCTTCTCGGCTTCCAGGGCCAGGTGCAGCAGAGCCTCATCCAGGTGCTGACAAAATCGCACCGCTTTCAGCTCACCCAAAACAGGCAGAGTGCTGACTATATCCTTGATGGCACCCTGTATTCCGTTGAGATCCCCGGTCTTTCCTATGGCGCCTTTGATCGGGCCACCGAGGTTCGGGCCGAGGTGAAACTTGGCTACCGGCTGGTGGACGCCCGTACCGGCAAAATCGTCTTACAAAGAAATAAATATATAAAACGTGAAACCTTCCGGGTGGGAACCGATGCTGTCCGCACCCAGAGTAATCAGGATCTTGCCGTAGTCTTGCTTGCCGACAGCCTGGCAGACGACATGGACATCCAACTCTTCTATCTCTTCACCACCAAGGATACACCGGGCAGCCAGGAGCTTGTCCCCAGGGACGATATTGAAAAACTTAAATAACCCAGCCTATTGCCCCCCAAAACCTTCTTGCCTTTCTGACACGTTCCCCCCTAGGGCTTGCCCGTCAGACACTTGCAAAACACGAAAAAACAATGTATTATCCCGCACTCTTCTAAAGAGAAGATGGTTCATCGAGCCAGACAAAGAACAGTTTTAAGCGATTTCACTTAACAAAATTGACACCTGATCGTAAGATTTTCTCTAAAATTGCCCTGGTAGACCCATAACTTCCGGCTTTTTAAAGGAAATTGTCCATTCAAATGGGGGCCCATTATGTCTAAAAAGTTTTTCTTCCTCTCTCTCCTTCTTTGCCTCATGGCTGCACCTGTCCAGGCTGAGATTCTCACCATCAACAAAGTACCCGATGAACTCAAGGCATTGCGGGCAGCCTATGTGGAGCAAATGGCAAATGCCTCTACACCGCAGAAGCTCAAGAAACTCCAGCACGAATTTGAGGCCGCCAAGGCAAAAAGCCTGCTATCTCCGACCTTTACAAAAAACGTCTCCTCCCTGGAAAAGGCCCGTGATCTTGAGGTCAAAAAAATCCAAGACCGCTATAACGACCGAATTAAGGCCATGAGAAAAGAGACCTTGGTTTCCGTTGAACGGAAATACCAAGTTGTCTTTGACAGCTTCAAAAATCAAACAGGCAAGAATGTCAAAAACCAGTACATCATTGACCTTAAACGCCTTGAGACCAAACTGATCCGCCAAAATGACCTGGCTGGCGCCCTGGTTGTGCAAACAGCGAGGAACAAGGCCATGGGAATCTCTGCCACAGCAGCGACCTCGGCCCCTGTCAAGAAGTCTGCGGCAACGGTCACAAAACCTGTGGCCCCAAAACCAGCTGTAAAAAAAGTCGCATCCCCGACGCCAAAGGCCGCACCTGCCCAGAATAAGGTCGCCAGGAAGGCGCCGGCTCCGACCCGCAGGCTGAGCGCCGCCGCCCCGCAAATCTATGCCAGCCAGACCAAGGGTCTTGCCGGTTCCGGCTCCAATGTTTCCAATAACATTTACGCCTTTGATGTCCAGCTCTTTGGCAATCAGACATGGCTTTCTTTTAACGGCTACGGCCGGCAGACCAACAACTCCTTTGGTGAGGTGTACCTGATTACCCCTGGCAATCAACGCCACCAGGTGGCAAGCTGGTCACCAGATCAGCTTAAGGCAAGCAACTATTTTGGCGTAAAAAGCGCCAAGGATGTCGAGGCCATCAGGACTGACATCTCTCAATTGGTCAATGCCACTGGAACATACCAGGTTGAATTCACCTACCGTGACGGCAATGAGCCCCTGACCATCTACCAGGTGGAGATCAAGACCTGGTAAACCTGGAACTACAAAGTTCAGACAAAAAAAGCCGGCAGGAGAAATCTCCTGCCGGCTTTTTTTGTCTTATTTTCCCTTGCGGGATTCTTAGAGCATTTCCTTAAAGTTCTTATCGATGCCAGCGCCATCAAGGTCCTGGCTGGCATAGAGATCAGCGGGCTTGCCAGAAGCGCCGTAGCGGGTCACACCCAGGCGTTTAAAGGTGGCGGCCAGACCGTTATCAGCAATGACAGTGGCGACAATGGCGCCAAGTCCGGTGTCCACATGATGATCTTCCACGGTGAGA
>JAUVQZ010000286.1 GCA_030597865.1 Pseudomonadota bacterium
ATGATCAGCATGGCCCTGGCCTGCCGGCCCGAGATCCTCATCGCTGACGAGCCCACCACAGCCCTTGACGTGACGATCCAGGCCCAGATCCTTGCCCTGCTCCAGGAGCTGCAGGATCATTATCAGATGGCCATTCTGCTGATCACCCACGACCTGAATATGGTTAAAAAGGTGGCCGGCCGGGTGTCCATCATGAAGGATGGCAGGATCGTTGAATATGGGGAAACAGAAAAGATTTTTGCTGATCCAGCGGAAGAGTATACCCGCCACCTGCTCTCCTCTGTACCCCATGGCGAACAGGTGGCCCGTACGGATAACCCACCCCTCCTCACCATCAAGAACATGCGCTGTGCCTTCCCCATCAAGAAAGGCTTTTTCAAACGTAAGGTCGACGAGATAGTTGCCGTTAATAATGTAAACCTTACGATACGGGAAGGCACCACCTACGGCATTGTGGGGGAGTCTGGATCCGGCAAATCCACCCTGGGCTACGCCCTGCTGCGGCTGATCAAGGCGGAGGGTAATATCCTCTTTGAGGGGGCGGATATTAAGGGGTACACCCCTAAACAGATGCGGGCCCTGCGGGCCAAGATGCAGATTGTTTTCCAGGACCCCTTTTCCTCCCTTTCACCACGCCTCACCGTTGGCCAAATTATCACCGAGGGGCTTAATGTCCATAATATCGGCGGTTCCGGACAGGAAAGAGACGCCCAGGCTGCCCGAGCCCTGGAAGAGGTCGGCCTTGATGCCCAGATGGCCGGTCGCTATCCCCATGAATTTTCCGGGGGTCAGCGCCAGCGCATCGCCATTGCCCGGGCCATTGCCCTAAAGCCCAAATTTATCGTGATGGATGAGCCCACCAGTGCCCTGGACATGACCATCCAGGCCCAGATCATTCGCCTGCTTCGTGATCTCCAGGAGAGGTATAATATCGCCTACATGTTTATTTCCCACGACTTGCGGGTGGTGCGTGCCCTTGCCGACGAAATCGCCGTTATGAAGGATGGCAGGATTATTGAACAGGGAACGACCCAGGAGATTTTCAGCAAGCCATCAGATGACTATACCCGGAAATTATTCGCCGCCGCAGGCTTCTAAGGATTCACTATCTTGCCATCAGATCAGAAGCGGTTGCCCCGTGAGGATGAAAAAGACTCAGCGCAATTTTTCGCCGGTGAGGATATCGATGATGCCGTCATCCTCATCCGAGGGAGGGACATAGACATCGTCTGACCTGCCGCCGCCAACGAATTCCACCAGGTCATCAATGCCCCGCTCTCCGGTGGTGTGGGGCATGGCAGGCTGGCCGCCCGTTCCAGGCACCTCAACCGTTTTTTCCACGACTTTTTCCACCACCTGCACCAGATCTCCCTGGTCAATGACCAATGACAAGGCGCCCAGGGCTGCGGTGACCTTTTCCAACTGATCGGCAATAACCGGATCAACGCTGCTCAGCACGGCCTGGGCCATGGCAACGGCCTCCAGACAGGCAAAGACATCCTCCATGTTTCTGAGATCGAGGACTTCATTTTCTTCTTCAGAAGAAGACATCAGCAACTCACCTTGGAAAACAACTTAATAATCGGCTCACTATATCGATTGATAGTCGACCCTGGCAATCTTTTTAGAAAGCAGCCTCTTTGGCAATCGGCAGGGTAAATGCCCTTAAAACATTATCCTTCATCATGGGCACCACCACAAGCTCCCAATCCTCAGGCAGGACCTCCAGATCGGCAGATCCTTGAGCAAGGGGCATGGTGTCAATAATTTCTGCCCCACGGCTCAGGTGGATAAGGGAGCCCTGCTGCCAGTCAGTGACAAGAAAACCGCGGACCCCCAGGCCCTCAATGCCGTCAAGATTGGCCAGTGGGGAGCCGGATCCTACATCACTAACCGTCTTGCTGTCCAGATCAATGGAGAGCAGATGGCCGGGTACCTCTGTCTCAAGGGCACATTTACGCACTCCCCAACTGCCGACATAGAGGGTGTTATCTTCGACAAAAAGACCATTTGGCGAGGCCAGGCGCTTATCACGGAGCCAGACCTTGAGCTCATTATTGGCAAAGATATAGATGGTATCGGTGTAGAGATCGGAGACATACACCCTGCCCTTACTGTCACGGGCAACATCGTTGAGAAATTTTGCACCCTGGCCCGGATATGTGTTGATCAGGCCAGAGGTGAGATCAATAACGGCAAGGCTGGTAATATCCGCGACATAGAGGGTGTTACCGTGCAGGGCCATACCCTTGGGGGCATCAAAGCCGGTCAACCATTGCCGGTCAAGGACCACGCCGTTTAAAGCAAACTTACTCAGATATCCATTACCATCTTTTTTCATTGCTTTG
>JAUVQZ010000173.1 GCA_030597865.1 Pseudomonadota bacterium
CATATTCCGTGATACTCTATATTGGTAGGCCATATGGTATTAATGGCCAAGAAAGACGGAGGATGCCGACGTTTGGCCATTACGACAGGTCTACGGCAGCGCCTTGTCTAAAGTTTCCCGCACCATGCGTGATAATTGTTTCATGGTGGCTGGTTTTTGGAGATAATTTTTTATGCCCATGGCCATCGCCTCATCCTCGGTGAAGATGGAGCTGTATCCAGAACAGATGATAATGGCCATTTCAGGCCGTATCTTGAGGATCTTATAGGACAGTTCCGCCCCAGTTATGCCGGGCATGGTCTGGTCGCTGATGAGCAGGTCGAAGGCCTGGGGATCGGCCTGGAAAAGGGCAAGTGCCTCAAGGCTGTCTGTGATTCCGGTGACCTCGTAACCAAGGCCTTCAAGCATGGATGTGGACAGGGAGACTATGAGGGGTTCATCGTCAACCAGCAGGATTCGCTCGCTGCCCGTGGCCAGCTTCCCATCATCCTCCATCTCTTCCGGGAGGGCACGGCCCTCTGCCAGAACCGGCAGGTAGACGTGGAAGGTGGTTCCCTGGTCAGGCTCACTGTCAACATGGATAAACCCTTGATATTCCTTGACAATGCCGTGGGCGACGGCCAGGCCGAGGCCGGTTCCTTTGCCCGCCTCCTTGGTGGTGAAATAGGGGTCGAAGATTTTGCCCAGGGTCTCCCTGTCAATGCCGTGGCCGTCATCCGTGACTGCCAGTTCCATAAAGGATCCAGGGGCAACGCCGGCCGCGGTTATTTCCCTGGCGCCAATCTCCCGGCAGGAAAGCTTGACGTCAATGGTGCCCTGTTCATTGTCCAGGGCATGGGCGGCATTGGTGCAGAGGTTGACAACAATCTGGTGGATATTGGTGGCGTCAGCCAGAATCATACCACAGTGGGGATCGATATGTTCCCGGAGCTCAACCGTGGATGGTAGTGACGAGCGTAGCATTTTCAAGGTCTCATTAACGATGAGATACGGTTGCAGGGGGAGAAGTTGAGAGTCACCCTTGCGGCTGAAGGTGAGGATCTGTTTCACCAGCTCTGTGGCTCGGTTGGTTGCCAGCCTGATTTGGTGAAGGTGGTTATTCACCACCCCATTGACTGCTACCTCTGCCTGGCAGAGTTCGGTAAAGCCGAGGATGGCGCTCAGGATATTGTTGAAATCATGGGCTATGCCACCGGCCAGGGTGCCGATGGACTCCATCTTTTGGGCCTGCTGGAGCTTTTCTTCAAGGGTCTTTTTCTCGGCATCGGCTATTCGCCGTTGAGTAATATCAATGACCATGGCGACATAGACCTTGCTGCCATGATAACTCGAAGTTTGGAGATGAACCTCAACCGGGTAGGTGGAGCCATCCTTGCGCTGGTGAATGGTCTCAAAAATGAGACGTTGATCCTGGCCGCTGATAAGGGGCTGTACCTTGTCTAAAAAGGTTTCCTGGTTGAACTCAGGCTTGATGTCCATCGGGGTCATCCGGGCCAGTTCCTGGCTTGGGTAGCCCAGGTTTCTTTGGGCCCCCTGGTTCACCCGTAAGAAACGAAGGGTGATGGCATCAAAAATATAGATCTCATTTAGGGACTCTTCAATAATCTGGTCAAAGCTGGCCTTCTGCTTGTCGTAGGAGTGCTTTAAGCGCTGTTTGGAAAGGGTGAGGGCTCTGTTGATCCTGGCAATATAGAGGGAGACAAGCAGGGAGGTGGTGAGCAGCAGGGCGGCGCCTAAGAGCAGGGGCCAGTATTTTCTAAGGACATCGGTGAGGTGTATCCGGCCCAGTTCCTCGTAGGGCCAGGCCCGCAGCTCCTGCAGGCACTCGCGCACCGACTGGTACTGGTGGGGAATGGTCCAGCCGGCGATTTGGCCGGCCTGGGCCGCCTCGCTGGTATCCGGCATATTGTAGAGGCCATGGGCCACCTCCTTGGCTAGATCAAGGGGGGTGTGGTTGAGCTTGGCAAAGGGCCACTCCGGATAGAGATGGGTGGAGCGCAGATAGGGGAATTGTTCATAGACCGTATGGTGAATAAGATCAGCATGGGAATGGCGGTCATTGCTATTGGCATAGGGGATAACCTCGATGTCGGTGAGGGAGATTTTGTTCTCAAGGGCCATGCGCTCCAGGGTGTCGGTTCGCACCGTGCCGGCATCGGCCTTGCCGGCCAGGACACCATGGACCACGGCATCATGGGTGTCGGCAAACTGCAGGGCGCGGAAGTCATGGTCTGGCTCAATGCCCTGGATTTTCAGTTCACGCCGGGCCATGAGCCAGCCCCCGAAGGAGTGACGATCAACGGCCATGAAGCTTTTGCCCTTCAGGTCGGCGAGGGAGCAAATGTCCGTTCGGCCCGCCTTGTAAAAAATGGCGCCGCCGAACACGGTGGCCTCCTGCTGGTGGAGGAGGTTTATCATGGTTGCCACGCAACTGACGCCATGGACGGCCTCCAGGCCGGCGAAGATGGCAGGGTTGCTGAGGATAAAGTCTATGTCCTGGCTGCTGACGGCAGGTATGATCTCTTCAAAACTCAAGGGGACAATGGTAAATGTGTAGCCGGGAAGCTGGGTGTTTAAATATGCGGCGGTTGGCTGCCATTTCTTGAGGCAAATGGAGGTGCCGCGTTTTGCCAATACACCGATTTTCACCGCCACCTTTTCAGGCTGGGAGGTGGCAAGGCCGGGCAGCATAAAGAATGAACAGAACAGCAGGAAGCAGCTGCTCATGATGAGTTTTTGGCAACGTGATGTGATCATATTTCCTTTCTTGGCCCCTGGTGGGGGAAATATTTTCAGTAAAGCTATGGGGTTATAGTGCCATTTCAGGGGGAGTGTTGTCTATTTTTTTCGACAGATTGGCACGGTTTTTATGGCAAGCGGCCACAGAATTTTCCTGGTATGGGCAAGATGGAAAGGGGGGAGAGCCTGGTGGGAAAATCCCCGTAAACGTGAACCGTTACGGGGGTAAGGGGAAAATGCAGCGGATAATTTTCCCTGGTGGATTTGGGTCTCGATACAGCGGTTGCGCTGCCCAGACCGCCTGCCTGGTTAGCCCTGTGACCGATAGCGTCGAATGCGAAAGCCGATAATCAGAGTGACAATATAGGTGAGGAGAAAGACAAGGGTGACTGAGAGCCCCTGGACGCCAAAGCCGTTTTCCGGAGCCGGCAGCACATAGGGGATCCCGAATTTCCGGGTCAGGAAAGTCTCCGGGTAGACAGTGTTCAGCCAGGCAAGAATTAAGAAGATCGGCAGCAGATAGATCAAGACATAGCGGGCATAATGGCCGGCAAGATAGGTGTTGTACACGGCATTGAGATCGTCATCCGTTGATTGGTACAGGGCCTTGCGGGTATGTTTATCGTCGGTGAGGTGAAAGTCCTGCTGCTCCTGGCGCTTTCCGGCAAACATGGTGTTAAAGCGTTTTAGTTTTCCATCAACATCCAGTATCCCCCGCAGCCAAAAGGCAAAACAAGCTGTTAACACTGCCAATAGAAAGACCTGAAGCCAGATGGGGGTCTGGAGAAGGTCAAGGGGTTTGAGCAGCAGCAGAGAGAGCAGTTTGCCCAGCAGTAAAAAAAAGGGGGCAACCAGGCTAAGGTATAACCAGTCAAGCAGCCGGTTCAATGTTTCCATAGATTCAAAATAAAGGGGCAGAATTAAAGATGGGGTAAGCCAGGGGCCTGCCCCATCTTTATCTTTTTTTAATGTAGCTGCACGGTTAGAGAGGGCTAAACCTCTGTTAATGTAACAAGTTTTAAGGCGTGGGTGGTGCATTTGGTGACGCAGGCCGGCCTGAGTCCCTGGTCAATGCGATCCATACAATAATCACATTTAACGGCCCTGTTGGTGTCGGCATTGTACTGGGGGATGCCCCAGGGGCACGCACCGGCGCAGGCCATGCAGCCTATGCATGTATTCAGGTCAATAAAGACAATGCCATCCTCCCTTTTCTGCATGGCAGATGTGGGACAGATGGGGATGCAAAAGGGATCCTCGCAATGGTAGCAGGAGCGGAAGGAAAACTCCGTCTTAGGAACGCCGCGCACGGATTTGAGGGGTTCGTGGCTGATTTCGCAGAGAATCGGGCCCACTGGCAGGTCCTTGTTCTCCTTGCAGTGTATCTCGCAGCCGTGACATCCTATGCAGCGTTTGTTGTTGAGATAAAGTGCGTATTTGTTCATAGCTCTACCTTCCTTTGAGGGTTTTTGGAGCTGCGCCTGACTGCCACAAAACTCTCGCAGAGGTTGAGTCCGCCACCCACAGGGTCCATATTCTGTAGCTGGCCCCGCATCAGCTTCTGATCGCTCATGCCGGCATGGTAGGCCCTGGTCTGCAGGGGAATCTGCCGCCCGAATCCATGCACCGTATACACGGCCTCCGGGTGGATAAAATCAGTCACCTTGGCCTTGACCACACTGGTGACATCCTGGGATGACACATCCACCAAGTCGCCATCGTTGATGCCCAGCTTGCCCGCCGCTCTGCTGTTGATCCACAGGGTGTTTTCCGGCATCATCTCATTGAGAAGGGGGTTGTTGATCGTGTGGCCATGGGCATGGATGGGCGAACGCCCGAAAACCAGGCGGAACTCCCCCTTAGGCGGTTTGTCAGGGCTTTCGTATGCCTTCCAGGAAGGAAAGCCCCATTCGCTGAGATTCTGGCTGATAAATTCTATCTTTCCCGAGGGCGTTTTGAACTTGCCGTCAAGGTTGTCACGGTCATACATAATGGGGCTGTCGGTGAGTTCCACAAAACCCTTTTCGTCAAAATCCTCAAGCTTAACGCCGGTGGGCTCAAGCTGCCAGGCCCATAACTCCTGGAGGTTGTTGAAGGGGAAATACTCCTCAATGCCAAGACGGCTGGCCAGACCCTTGATGATGGTACAGAGACAGACCGTATCGTTTTGCGGGTCCAGGGCCTTGTTGCGTTTGATAAGGCGCGGTTTCAGCCCCTTCTGGACGGCGATCATGCTTTCCCGTTCCAGGTAGGTGGACTCCGGTAAAATGACGTCGCTGTACCAGCCGAATTCACTGTAATGGGTATCCACCGAAACAATGAGGTCACAGTTGTCCAGGGCCTCCTTCTGGGCAACTGGATCAGGAAAGCAGGTCAAGGGGTCGTGGCGGACACAGATTATCCCCTTAATGGGATAGGGCTTGCCGCTTTCCATGGCATTGTAGAGGAGGTGGAAAAGGCCGGGTCCCTTGTCAAATTGCTTGTAGACATCACCGACACCGTCTGCCCTCTTGGTATTTATCTTGGGTGACAGGTCAGACAGAACGCGAGGGGCCTTGGCCCCGCAGTCTCCCGGCCCTTTGGGAAAGAGAAGGCCGCCTTCCACCTCGATACTGCCCATCAGGACATTGAGGGCATTCAAGGCCCGGCTGGCGTAAAAGGAGTCGTTGTAGCGCGACAGCATCCATCCCGGATGAAAAACCACCTTGGGCCGGTCGGCAATGAGCTCCTCCACCAATTTATGGATCTTCTGAACCTTGATGCCGCATTCCTTGGCCGCCCATTCCGCCGGGTAATCCTGGACAAAGGCGGACAGCTCGTCAAAGCCGCTGGTGTACTTGGCGACAAAGTCCTTGTCATAGCCCTCGGCCTTGATAATTTCGTGAATCAGGGCCAGGGCCAGGGCATAGTCGGTGCCTGGGCGGACCTGGAAGAAGTTGGTGGCCTTGATGCCGGTAAGGGTCTGCCGGACATCCACATAGGTCATCTTGCCGCCCTTGTCCAGCATGTCCATGACCTGATTTACCTCGGCAGGCCGCAGCGATGCCAGGATGTTACGGCCGAACAACACCAGGTGGTTGGCGTTTTTTATGTCATAGATAAAGCCCTTGCGGCCCAGGCCAAAGAGCGATTTGCTGGCATGATGGACATTACGACCGCAGGCACTGTCATGGTTGGAGTAGTTGGGCGAACCAAGGGCATGGGTGAATGACTTGACAATATCCTGAAAGGGGCCGCCCCGGGAGCTGGCCATGATCGATTCTGGGCCATGGTGTTCAATAATGGCTTTCATCTTGTCGGCCACGTAGTCCAGGGCAAACTCCCAGCTTACCTCTTCCCAGCGTCCGGCACCTCTGCCGCCACGCCTGATCAGGG
>JAUVQZ010000266.1 GCA_030597865.1 Pseudomonadota bacterium
TCATTGTGGTGGTGGCCATGTTCGGCGTGCTCATTGGCCGTTACACCATGATCTCCTCCCAGGCCTCTGCCGAGGATTTCCTCTGGGCCCAGGCCCTCTATGCCGCCGAATCAGCGGCCCAGCTCCGTATCCTCACCCATGACGTGGTCGGTGACACCAGTGGCTGGACAGACCGGACCATCAACACCCTCACCACCACGATCACCTCCGGACCAACCCAGTTTGGCACCTCGCCTATCTGGGAGATTCGCTCCGAGGCCCGCCGGGCAATCAATACCGGCCCCATCAGCCGCACCATCGAGGTCAGGTACACCACCCCGTAACCAGCAACCTGCCCCCCATCTTTTTGTTAGCCCCATGGGCTTTCGCGCAATATGGCCATTTTTTTCGTCTTTCCAGGCAAATACCCCACAAGAACACTTGGGACTCTTTCTCAAACATGTTATAAACATCTAGAATTCTACAGAGTTAAACGACTTTAGATACATTTCCCATAAAGCTGAAAGGGGGCATTATGCAGCTTCATCGAGATGAACGAGGGTTCACCCTCATTGAGATGATCATTGTCATCATTCTCCTCGGCCTTTTATCGTCCATGGCCATCCCATACTATCTCAACATGCAGACAGAGGCCAAGATCGCCTCCACAAAGGGAAAACTGGCTGCTATCCGGGGCGGAATCGAGCTGGCCCACGCCAAGATCCTGGTCTCCGGTGTCAACACCGGCCCCACCGGCGACAACCCTGACTGGCCCACCCTGGAAGAGGTGCGGCGCAACGCCCTGACCCTGTCCACCCGGCCCGAACCCCTTCGCAACCTCCGCCTGGTGAGATCAAACGACTTTTCCATTGAGGCGGACCAGGCCCTGCCCACTGCCAATCTGCCTGACATGACCAGCGGCATGGCCGCACGGCCTGCCGGCGTTGCCGACCGTTCCCTGCAAGAGGCCACCAATCGCTCCCGGATTGCCAGCGAGTCAACCGGCTGGGCCTACTATCCGGGTGATGAGCGCGACGCCAACGGCCAGACCATCGGCGCCATTTTTTATATCAACGATGACCGCACCTACAGCGACAATGTTGATGGCTCAGGCCGCGTTCCTGCAAACTTCTAAGGAAGCCTTATCCATTCCTCCCTTTGGAAATACGCAGAACATAAAAAACGTCAGGTAAAACTCCTTGAGCAAACTCTTTGACACCTTAGAAAAAATCCAGGATCAGGAGGATACCAGCCCCCGGGCGGAACAGGCAGCCACGCCGTCGGCCCCAAGGAAGACAGGTCGCTATTTTCCTTTCCTGGTGGGTTTAACTGCCATCGTTGCCATTATTGCGGTGGGAAAATACCTGCCCATCTTCACCAAGGGCCCTGCCCAGCAACCAGACAGAGTTCAGACAAGCAGACCGGCCACCACTCCGGCAAACCGCCCCCCAATTTCCCATGCCGCCAGCCAGGCAGCTCGAGGTGAGAATCTCCCTACCCAGGCCCGGATCGAATATTTTAACAACCACGCCGTGGATCTCACCAAAAAAGGAGATGCCTGGGCAGCCCTCTATTATTTTGACAAGGCTGGCAAACTGGCCCCGGAGCAACCTGAACCACTGATCAATATGGCGATTATTTTATCACAGATGGATCTCGGCTTTCCGGCCAGCCGTATCTTCACAAAGGCCTACCAACTGGCCCCGGACAACGATCATCTCCTCCAGGCCATTGAACTGGCCATAGCCGAGCAGGTCCTCCCCCCTGATTTTTACGAAACCATTCCGGTTCCGGGGACGGACGGCACATAATCATGCAATGGCCATTTACAAAAAACACGAATCGCTACGCCCTGGTGGGTGACCGCAGCAGGGCGTTGCTGGCAGTCAAGAATCAAGGTGCCACCGGCATCAGCACTGCTACGCCCCTGGGATGGGCTGACAGCCCCCTTTCCGAGGCCAAAAGCGTTCACCAGGTCATGGCCAACCTCTCCAATCCCAAGGGCGACGTTGCCATTTCCCTGCCCCTGGACCAGTTTGAGATTTTGAATTTTGCTGTAAACAAGGTGCCAAGGGAGGTCGTGGCCAAAATCCTCCCTTACCATATCAGCAAGGTCATGGACGAACCCTTATCAAACTTTATCTATGATTGGCAGATCGTCAAAGAGCTTAAGGACTCCTTACAGATCAACGTCTTTCTCTTTCCGGCCAAGATGTTCCAGGAGCTGCGCAACAACCTCGGCCATTATAAATTAAGGCCAACCACCCTGGAACCTGACGTCTTTTCCGCCTGCGCCTATCTTGAATCCCGCAACCTGATCCAGGGAGAAGAGGCCACCATGATTGCCCTTCTCTGGCCAAAATCGATCTCCATTGCCATCCACGACAAGGAAAACATGGTCTTGACCCGTAATGTGCGACTGAAAAGACCACAGCCGGACCATGGCGATGAAGATCACCATGAATCAACTAAGGTTAAAATAGCCGCTGAGGCCCTGCCCCCAGAATCCATTGACCAACCCTCTCAACCCGGGTCCCTGTTTGAGCCCAGTCCAGATGACCTGCTGGCAAATTTTCTCATCGAAACCAGGAGGGGGGAGGAGAGTCTTGCCGCCGGACTTGTAGATCCCGCCCAGGATGACCAGCGGGACGAGCCGGAGAGCTTTAACGCCCCCCTGGAAAGTCAGCCGCACACTCCAACAACCGCCCAGAACTGGCCGTCCTATATTCACCAGGTGTCCCTGGAGCTCATGCGGACCCGCGACTATTTCAACTCAGTGGTCAAGGGCAATCAGATTAAAACCGTTTTTGTCGGGGGCGGTGAGGATGCATGGCAGTCCCTCTCTGCTGAGGTAGAAAACAGCCTGGGCATCAAGGTCGCGCACCTTATGGACCCAGAACAGACCACCATTGGTGACGCCCTCTTTGAGGCCGTCAGCATCGGTGTGCTGAGTTAGGGGGGGGGCAGATCATGCAACAA
>JAUVQZ010000062.1 GCA_030597865.1 Pseudomonadota bacterium
CCACGGGATTTCGTTCCTGCTCGGCCTGCCTGCTGAAGGTCAGTATCTGCTTGACAAGCTCCTTGGCGCGATAGGCCGCCATGACAACCTGTTCTTCATCATCCCTTTCCTGGCTGTGCTCCGGCAATGCCTCCATGAGCATCTCAGAATAGCCGATGATCGGGGTAAGAATATTGTTGAAATCATGGGCAATGCCCCCGGCCAAGGTGCCAATGGCCTCCATCTTCTGGGCCTGTCGCAGCCTGTTTTCCAATTCCTTGGTTTCGGTGATATCCTTGGCGCTGTAAATGATGCCGATGCACTCACCCTGATTATTAAGAATTGGGGAGGAGGAGAGCAGCATATTTCTTTTGGGCTGCTGACGATCACATATCATCTCAGCAGTATGGCTCTCATTGTCCTCCAGGGTCTTCAGGGTCGGACAGCCAGGGCAAGGCATAGAGATGTTATGAAAAAGTTGATAACAGTGTTTTCCCTCTATCTCTTCACGGCCCAAGGCAAGAAAATCACAGGTTGCCTGGTTGGCCAAGGTAATATGAAATTCCTTGTCATTAATAATGATGATATCGCTGATGGAATCAAAGGTCCGCTCCCATTCTTCCTTGGCCCTTTGCAAGCGAGCCTCACGCTGGGTTATGGCCCGCCCCATATCATTGAAGGCGTAGGCCAGCGCCCCAAGTTCCCCATTGCTCACCACGGGAATCGGCCTCTCGTAGGACCCTTTCCTGAGGGCATTCACCCCCTCAAGCAGGCGCTCTATGGGTACGGTAATTGTTTTTCGGGCTGCATAAATTCCCAAGGGAATACAAATCAGACCGGTCAAGACAAGGACCACCAATAAGACCAGCTGCATATTCCACAGCTGGTCTTTTAAGAGGTCCTTGTCACTGCCGAAGATGAAATAGAGATGGCTGCCATCCTGTAATGACAATGAGTGGGAATGGAGGAAATAATCTGCATTCTCAACATAATCGATTTCCTCTCCATGGTCATTAGTGTGCAGTAGGCTCTGGTGGGACGACTGATGCAGATAATCGCCCAGCTCTAACGCACCAATATTCGCATCAGAGGTGACAAGTTGAAAGGCCATCCGAGTCTGTTTGATGATGTGGTCGACAAAGTCTTGACCCAAAAAATTTGAGACCTCAACAAAGCCTATGTTTTTTACTGTACTGTCCGGCAGAATCCTGACAATGGGCAGGGTGACCACCAGGGCAAAACCATTATCCTCCTGGCTATAGGTAAGGGTATCCAGTTCATCGCCCTTCTGCCTCATGTGCTGGGTGACCATGGGCGGCAGCGCTGATTCCGTCCACGATCCTCTGCCTGAAGTGGCAGAGAGATAGATAAGCGGCTCACCCTGTTGATAGGAAACGATCCCCATGAGAAAGCCGAAATCTTTTTGCATGCCAAAGGTGACCAACTCCCTATTACCGTCATAGACGGCGATCAGGTCAAAATCAGCCATGACCACCTGCTCAGATAAATGGCTAATCAGGTACTTTTTTTCCTCATCATAGATAACAGGCTGATAATCCTCAACTGACTGATACCCCGTGATCATATTCATCGAGGCTATAATGGTCTCATCCTGGGAGATCTCGGCACCATTTATTATCAGATCCATCTCAATGTCACTCAGCTTCTCAACAAGGACAGTATGCGCCGTATGGATCTTGGCAATGGTCTCCTGCAGATAAAATCGATGCTGCAGCGAGCCAAGCAGAACTCCGGCCAGGACAAGTGACAGGGTGATTGTTCCCATGAGCAGAACAACCAGTTTCTGTTTCATGCTGAGGTTAATTTTCATGGCCCCTCATCAAAAGACTGGTTCAATTTCATCCACATTCTCCCGGGTGACCAGCAGAGAAGGGACAACAACCTCTCCGGGCACCTCTTCTCCCTGCAGAATCTTCAGGGCATAACGCCCCCCCTCTTTGCCGCAGGTGGGATAAACAAATGAGCCATCCTGCTCCCCCTCCCTGATCGCCTGCCTCGCCTGACTGATATAGTCAATGCCGACAATGACTATTGTTTCCGGAGCAATCCCAGCCTTTTTCAGAACCAGGCGGGCACCGATTGCCATGCTGTCACTCTGGGCATAGATGGCATCAAATTCAATGCCCTGCTCTACTACTTCCTCGGTTGCCCGAACAGCATCATTTCTCAGATAGTTGGCCGTCTTCACGGCAACAACCTCCAGCCCGTCATAACGGGCAATCTCCGTCAGGAATCCCTCTGTCCTGGCAATGGCCGTGGTTGCGGTGGGCACGCCCTGCAGGACAAGGATCTTGCCCTTTCCCTGCAATCTTTCAGCAATGAATTGAGCGGCCTGACGGGCAATAAGCCTGTCGTCCGGATGGATAAAGACGCTGAAATGACCATTCTGGATCCTTCGGGTGAGAAGGACCACGGGTATCCCCTTTTGCATAACCTTCTCTAAGACCGGGGCAAACGCCAACTCGTCCCTGGGGCTGGTGATCAGCAGATCAATGCCTTGGGCAACCAGGTCCTCAATATCACTGATCTGTTTGGCCGTCTTGCCCTGCCCGTCCGTATAGACGAATGTAACAGAGGGATATTTTTCAAACTCCCGAGCAACATCCATCACCTGGGCCAATCGCCAGTCATTGGCCAGGGTATCCTGGGCAAAACCGACCAGAAAGGTCTTTTCTGCTCCAGGGGCAACTGTCGCAAAAAAGAGAGGTAGTAAAAGAATGAGAGAGAGAAAGAAATATTTTTTTATTGCTCGCCTATTCATTGATACACCTCAACCAGCAACTGCTTTGCCAGAAGCCGGCAGATAGAGATGCACCGTGGTGCCGACTGCCGGTTCAGATTCAAGTTCGATATAGCCATCATGTTTTTTCATGATGGAATAGGCGATGGTCAGTCCCAGTCCCAGTCCCTTTTTACCGTATGTCTTCTTTGTTGTATAATAGGGATCAAAAACCTGGCTAAGGTCCTTTGGGGCAATGCCCCCTCCTTGATCTTTAATACTTATTTTGACATATCTCTTATCCGAAAGGCTGAAGTCTTTGATGCCGCGCTCTGCCGCCCCTTCAATATTGCGGGCAGTAATGAGAATTATGCCGCCTTCCCCCATGGCCTCTTTGGCGTTGTCAATGACAACAACAATGACCTGCCCTATCTGCTCGGCATCTATCTCTAACGGCCACAGATCTTCCGTCAGGAGGTATTCACACTGCACCAAAGGGCCGCATAACTGGGCGGTGACCGTGTCGGCCATAAACCTCTTTATTGTTATCAGCTTTTTATGGGGTTCTCCGCCTCTGGAGAGAAGGATAAATTTTTGGGTGAGGTAGCTGGCCTGGGAACATGCCATTGCCGCAGCGGTTAACAGATTGTAGTTGGGATCATCATGGCCAATATCATCCTGCATCATATCAATATTGCCAAAAATGACGGTGAGCAGGTTGTTAAAATCATGGGCTACCCCTCCGGCGAGACTGGCAATGGACTCCATCCTTTTGACCTGGTAAAAATGCTCTTCAAGTTTTTTTCGATCTCGCAGATCCCTGGCCACGAATACCGCACCATGGAGTTTCCCAGAACCATCGTAGATCGGTGAGGCGGAAACAAGAACCGGAATTTCATCCCCCTGCTTGGTAAATAAAATGGTCTCCTTATTTTGCAGAACTTCAGGCTCCGGGGCCGATATCGTCTCAGGTGACAGATTACGAACCCAGGAGGTATATTTCTGCTCTTTGATCAAGGTGCTCAGTGGTTTGCCGATGATCTCATCCTGATTAAAGTCAATAAGGGACAAGCCGCCCTGGTTGTATGTCTCAATGAGGGCATCGGCTGTGACGACCAGGACCGTATCCGCCATGGAAAAAAGAATACTTTCCAGATAGTTTTTGCTTTTTTCCACCTCGATTGCCGCCAGCAATGCCGTCTTTTGCCTGTGCAGCTGCAAAAAGAATTTCACCTTGCCCAGTAGAATCTTTGGTTCATAGGGTTTTGTGATAAAATCAACGGCCCCGGATTCATAGCCCTTAAAGACATGATAGTCGTCATGATAGACAGCCGACAAAAAGATAACGGGCAGGTTTTCTGTCTTTGGATCGGAACGGAGCAGCTCAGCCAGCTCATAGCCGTCCATTTCAGGCATCTGCACATCCAGTATGGCCAGGGCAAAATCCTCATCCAGGGTTGCCTTCAGGGCATCATTGCCGTTGGTTGCCCGGACAAACTCCACTCCGAGATCAGCCAGAACCTGCTCCAGGGTGAAGAGGTTCTGCTCCTTGTCATCCACAATGAGGATCTTTTGCATGATAAACCCGGTTGACGATTAATCTTGATGAACCCGTAGATTGGTAGACCTCAAAAAGTCTCTTTCTCTCCACAGAGAACGCGGAAGATCCGCGTCTTTTCAAGACCCCTTGAGGGGTCCAGAGAAATGTTTTTATTACAACAAGTTACCCATGGGCGTCCTCTGGTTAATCTATAACTTTTACGACTTCATAGACCTTAGGCGCGTACGTATAAATTCCCCTATCCCTTCAAGTGAAAGCACCCTGTCAAGGGCCCCGGTATCAATGGCAGCCTGGGGCATGGCAGCATATGGTGCCGTGGCAGGGTCCTGGGCAATGGTTGTGCCGCCACAGGCCTTGACAACCCGGATGCCTTGGGCGCCATCGTTATTTGCTCCGGTCAAGACGATGGCGAGCAGTTGTGAGTGCCAGACATGGGCGGCACTTTCAAACAACACATCCACCGAGGGACGGGCATAGTTGACCTTTTCATCAACAGAGAGGGCAAATGTCCCTGCCCTCTCAATGAGCAGGTGATAATCAGGGGGAGCAAAATAAACAGTCCCTGCCCGGATCTCCTCCTTGTCTTCGGCATCCTTGATGACAAGGGGGCATCTATGGGCAAAAACTCCGGCCAGGCCGTCATCTTCAGCCGGGTGAATATGCTGGACAATCACCAGCGGCACCTGGAGGTCGGCGGGCAATAATGACAACAAGGTATCCAGGGCCTGCACCCCCCCAGCTGATGCCCCAACAACAATAGCCTTAAGGCACCTTCTTCTGATAAACCTTGGCCTGCTCATCAAGAACCCTCATATCATTCTCCATGGTGGAAAACCTGAGACTTTCCCTGCTGCCCAGACAGAGAAACCCGCCAAAGGCCAGGCTGTCGCGGAATAATTTAAGGACGCGCTCCTGCAGCGTTTTATCAAAATAAATGAGGACATTGCGACAGACGATGAGCTGCATCTCACCAAACACCGAGTCCGTAACAAGGTTGTGATTGGCAAAGGTGATATTCTTCTTCAAATCAGCCTTGAAGACACAGCCCTCCTCCGATATTTGATAATAATCAGACAATGAACCGCTGCCGCCGGCCTGCCTATAATTATCGCTAAAATCACTCAGCCTGCCCGGCTGACACACACCCTCTTTGGCCTGCTCCAGGGCAATATCATTAAAATCGGTGGCATAAATAATGGATCGTTCATATAACCCCTCCTCCTGCAGCAGAATTGCCATGGAATAGACCTCTTCACCGGTGGCGCAACCGGCGAGCCAGACCTTTATGTATGGATAGGTCTTCAACATGGGGACAACCTGCTGCCGGATACACCGATACACAAAGGGATCACGGAACATATCCGTCACCGTGATGGAAAACTCCCGGATCATTCCTTCCAGGAAACTGTCATCATGCAAGAGCTGCGGGATCATCTCGGAAAGACGATGACAACCAATACTTCTGCACAGTTGCCGGATCCGCCGTTCCATTGAGGCCCGGGCATAATTACGAAAATCATAGCCGTAGCGCTGCTGGATGGCCTCCAGCAATAGGTTGATTTCTATCCCTTCAATTTCGTCTTTGTGCATGATTATCTGTAGAGCCAGACCCTCAGCAGGGCCAACAGCCGATCCATGTCCACCGGCTTGGCCAGATAATCATTGGCCCCGGCAGAAAGACAACGGTTGCGGTCTTCCTTCATGGCCTTGGCGGTCAGGGCAATAATGGGCAGATCTTTAAATTGTGGCTGTTGCCTGATCCGTTCCATGGCTTCATAGCCATCCATCCCCGGCATCATGATGTCCATCAGCACCAGATCAAATCTCTCGTCCTGGTCAAGCAGTGATAATGCCCTTATGCCGTCCTCCGCCTTGACCGCTTCAATGCCCTTCTCCTGCAGCACCTTGGCCAGGGCAAAGACATTTCTCATGTCATCATCAACGATGAGAATACGTTTTCCCGTAAAGACCGCATCGTCCTCATGGAGGTTCCTGATCATGCGCTGCTTTGCCTCAGGAAGCTTACAGATCATGCGGTGCAGAAAGAGGGCTGATTCATCCAGTAAGCGCTCCTCGGACATGACACCTTTGACAATGATGGACTCGGCATACTGGCGCAGCTCTTTTACCTCATCCCGGGAGAGCTCCTGGCCGGTATAGACAATCACCGGCGGCATGCTCACCCCACTGGTTTTAAGCTGCTTGAGCAGGGAAAAACCGCTCATATCCGCCAAATCAAGCCCCATAATCAGGCAGTCATAATGGTTCTCCTGCAGTTTGCTGATCACCTCTTGTCCTGAGGCCGCCTCCTCACTCTGCACATCATTGTTACCCACCAGGCTGACAATGACCTTTCTCATGGTTGCACCATGTCCAGCCACCAGCAGATCCTTGACCTGCCGGCTGAAAGTCTCCTCAATATTGGCAAAGGCCTGATCCAGCTCTGCCTTGCTCACCGGTTTCACTAAATAATCAATGGCCCCTTTGCGCTGAGCATCGATGCCGGCATCATCTACAGAGATGATGTGCACCGGAATATGTCTGGTTTTAATCTGGTCTTTCAGGGTCTCCAACACCTGCCAGCCATTGATACCCGGCAGTTTCAAGTCGAGAATGATGGCCATGGGCAGATATGACTCGGCCAGCTGCAATCCTTCTTCCCCTGTGGGAACGGCCAGACATTTCAGGCCCTTTTCATGGCATTGTTGCAAAAGCAGGGCGGCAAAGTTTGGATCATCCTCAATCACCAGGATAATTCGGTCATTCTCCTGGAGAGAGTGACGATCATCATCAATATATGCCAATGAGACCGGCACATCTGTCTCCACTGGCCCGGGGTTTGGCGCATCACCCGGGTCCAGGTCCTGAACTGCCGGTTGATCTTCTTGCAGAGAGAGCGGCAGATACAGGGTGAATGTCGACCCCGTGCCCTCTTTACTGAAGAGCTGGATCTCGCCGCCAAGCAGGCCGGCCAGATCCCTGGAGATAGACAGACCCAGACCGGTGCCGCCGTATCTGCGGGCCGTGCTGCCATCGGCCTGCTGAAAGGCCTCAAAGATTATCCTTTGCTTATCAAGGGGGATGCCCACGCCGCTGTCCTGGACGGCAATGGCAATGGAGGTGTCAGGCTGAAGACCGCTGCGGAGTAAGTCAACGCCCGGGCCCACCGGACCAATAGACACGGTTATGGCTCCCTTATCGGTGAACTTCACCGCATTTGACAGAAGGTTTTTCATCACCTGATCCAGCCGCTTCCGATCAGACTCAATTGTCTGGGGGGCCTGGGGATCCACCTCAAAATGGAGAGTGAGTCCCTTCTCATCTATAAGATGCTGGAAGGTGTTCTTCATTTCCGCTAAGAAATCGGCAATGGGGATGATATCCCGCATAAGCTCCATCTGCCCTGCCTCAATCTTTGACAGGTCAAGGATTTCATTGATCAGGGAGAGCAGATCTTTGCCGCTGTTGTGGATCACCTTGACGGATTGAATGTCATCCTCCGTCAGGTTGCCCCGCCTGTTTTCCTCCAGGGTTTGGGCGAGCAGCAGAAGACTGTTTAAAGGGGTACGCAACTCATGGGACATATTGGCCAGAAACTCCGACTTGTACTTGCTGGCAATGGCCAGCTCATCGGCCTTACGCTCAATCTCCATGCGGGAGAGCTCCAGGTCTTGGTTAGCCTGTTCTACCCTCTGCTTTTGTTGGTTGAGCGACTCATTCTTTTCTTCAAGCTCCTCATTATTTGTTACCAGTTGATCCTGCTTGGCCCGCAACTCCTCCTCAGAGGCCTGCAGCCGTTGGGTCTGTTCTTCCAGTTCCTCATTGGTCGCCTTCAACTCCTCCTGCTGGGACTGCAGTTCCTCTGACTGTTGCTGGGTGATCTGCAGTATCTCCTGCAGGCGCAGACGGGACTGGGCAGAGGTGATGGCAATAGCGATACGATCTGAAATCTGCTCCAGAAACTGGAGCTGCAGATCGTCAAATTCGCTGAAGGAACCGAGTTCCAACACCGCCTTGACCTTATCGTTATAAAGAAAGGGGATAACAACAAGGGTAGTGGGCTCTTTTTCACCAAGGGCGGAGCTGACCCTGATATAGCTCTCCGGCACATTACTGATCACAATCAGCTTTTTCTCCAGGGCGGCCTGACCCACCATACCCTCCCCGGGTCTGAAGACATTGGCCAGGTTCTTTCTGCTTTTATAGGCATAACTGGCCTGGAGGTGTAAGAGCCCATCATCATTACTGAGATACAAGGCGCCAATGGCCGCCTGGAGATGACTGGCGAGGAAGGTAACGATCTTATCTGCCATCTCTTCGACGGATTGCTCACCGCGCAGCAGGTTGTCCAGCTGGGCCTGGCCACTGGTCAGCCAGTTCTGCTCCTCGCCCTGCTGCTGATTTTCCCTGAGCATCAGGGTCATATTGTTGATGGCAATGCCCAACCTGTCCTGCTCGGAGAGAATGGCCACGGACTCACTGTAATTACCGGCGGCAATCCTGTCCGCCTGCCGGGAAAGGGTTTCCATCGTTAAAACCAGAAGATTGCTGGAGCGGAGCATCTGGCCGATCTCGTCATCGCCCCCATAGGTAATCTCCTCACGGATGATCTCTCCCTTGCCCAACCTCTCCAGCTGCCCACTGATGGCCAGCAATGGATCCATCAGACCTCCAATGAAACGGCGGCTGAGGACAAAAACGGTGACCAGGGTCACGGCAAAGATAGCAGCAAAGACCATGATAAAATGATTAAGCCGGGCCATGGCCTCACCGGAATCCATAATGGCAATGAGGCACCAATACGTATCCGTCTGAAGGGGATGGGGATAGATGCGGCTAAAACCGATCACCCGGCCGCCTCTTTCCAGGCTCCCCCCCTCCTTATCCTGCAACAGGCGGTATATCTCTGGAAATTCTTTGCTGAAGTTGACCGAACCGCCAAGCTGATGACCCCAGGCCTTGTCCTCCTGGGAATGGAAGAGGTAGTCACCGCTGGATGAGATGAGAAGATAGTCCCGGCCTTGATGCTGCCCCTGTCGGATAAATTGAAACAGGGCATCCGCATAGACATTGATCACCGCCACCCCATATTTGACACGGTTGTCACCAACTACCGGTTGGGCAAAACGAACAACCGGCACCAAGGGTTTTTCAATAACGCCGTGCTCCATGTTAAGATCCATGGCAGAGACATAGAGACCACCCCTGTCAAGCTGTATAGATTCAAGAAAATACGGCCTGTGCCGCTTATCCTGCAACCCCTCCTCGCTCTCCGACACCACCTTACCGGTCAACCGATCATAACGCATGGTGATCTTCTCCTGTCCCTTGGCATCGAGAAAACGAACCTTATGGTAATGATCCCGTGACCGGAGAAAGGAATGAAAGGTGTCAATGGTTGCCGCCCGCCAGCGATTTATTTTATCCCCCACGTCCAGATCGTTCCAGTAGAAATAACGCTCCAGGGCATAATAACCGGCAACAAACTGCAGATCAGCAGGAACCTCCCGTAAAAACATCTCCATGGCAACAGAGATATCCTTGGTGGACTGGGACACCTCTTGCAGGGCCTGGGAACGGTAGGCCGTAGCAGCGCTCTGGTAGCCGTAAAATCCGACAATGGTCATGGAGGTAACAACCACCAGATAAAAAATCAGGACGAAACGGCCCCGGATGCCCAGGCGGGACAGATTGCCCACATCAAGCACTGTTCTCCACTCTTTCATCGCCCCCTCTCCTAACGCAGCTCACGGATGAGCTGCAATTTTCGGGTTATCCAGCGCAGCAGCTGATGAACGTCAGCGGGTGTCTTGATCTCGCGATACTCTGCCGGCCTGGTGATGGCGTGGGTCAAGTCGATGACCGCCTTGACGGTCTGCAGCTCGGCCAAGGCCATGCCGACAATATTAATGACATCGAAGGGCAACACATCGTCCTTTTTTTGAAAGACGGAAAAATCGGTGCGTTCAATGCCGACTTCGCGCTGCAGGCGCTGGATCTCATGGAGCAGGGCAAAGGCGGCATCCAGGGATTCCTTAGAGGTTACTTCAACCCTTTTGGCCGGCGGATAGGTTTGGTCAGGAATATTCAGCCACCTGAGCAGGATGACGATATCCTCATAGATGCGCATGACCTCGGCAAAGACATAGCTGGGACTGATCTCCTCATCATTTAGGACATCCATCTGCATGGAGATCTGATGCAGCTTGTTAAAGACATCAATGGGGCGCTTGCCCTTATAGGACCGGGCCGGGCTCACCTGGGCAGTGATGCCCAGCCTTGACTTAAAGATAGTAATCTCGGTGAGGACGCGCTGGGTCTGCTCATAGACCAGGCCGGGCTGCAGAACGAGCACCGGCTCCATGGTGTCCGGGGTAATGCGGGGCAGGTTATTTTTGTTCCTGAGGACATTGAGCTTAAGCAGGATAAAGTAATTGTTTTGCCAGGCATGACGGGGCTTGAGTGAGGCAGTAATGGCCACCCACTCCTTGCTGGCCGTGATGGCGAAGTGCTTTTTCAGCAGCTCCACCTCCTTTTCAATCTGCATTGCCTGGCCATAGACATCCGACGGCGCCATCTCGAGCAGCGCTGCCCGGGCCCCAGCAGGGAGGAGCAGAAAAAACAGGAATAGTCCAAACCACCTTTTCATGGTTCACCTCATAGCCATTTGTGGAGACGTGATAGTACAGGTATCTTCGCACATCTTACCCCCACATGTCTAACATAAAGTAGGTGGCTAATTTTGATGGCGCTGCAGATTACCCCAGGGGCGATGCCTCAAGAAACACCATTCAGACAACACAGGCACGGACTCAACACAACAATCATCAAACGGGAAGGAGTGTCACCAGATAGTACAATTGAAAAAGGAGTCATGACTGGAACAGCGGATTTTTTCTGAGAATTTCAAATACCGTGTGATACAAATTCTCAGCCCTGGGATTAAACCTGAATTCGGTGCACGGGCGGGAACCCCAGAATTCTTAGCATCCTATGGTTGTTTGCCGGCTAATCAACAGTCAAAGAAAAGGGATTCTACCTGAATGAGTTAGGTGGATATGGTTTGAGATGAAACAATACGCAGGCAGCCATAGTTTGCGGCCAAGCAGCAACCTGTTACAAATAAGGCCCATGGGGCCTGCACACGAAATCGGTGAAGCATGGCCAAGGAACGCTCGGCAGCGTTCTTTAAAAAGAAGAATTCAGCGGCATTTGCCAAGTCTCCGGAGAGGGTGTTGCCGAGGCTACACCTCGCTGTCCAGCCGCTCAAAGATCTCCTCTTTGAAGTCATAGAGATCCTCTGGCCCCAGGTGCAACTCTTCCAGGGTCTGGGCGTGCAAATCAGCCCATTCATCAATGTCCCACTCCCCCTCAATGATACGGTCCATCTTGCCAATGGAATAACCGTAGAGATAGGAAATATAATCGGCCACCTTGATAAGGGAGATGAGCTTAACTGGCAAATCTTTATGCAAACTCGAGGTGGAGGCGTGATGGTGGATGATTGCCTTGCACACCGGATCAGGCACTGACCAGGAACGGGCCAAGAGCCCGCCGACGACGCAGTGATCTGAGCCCACCAGCTTATCCTCTTCCTCAATGATATCAAGCTTATGACTCATGGCAAAGGGGGTAAAAGGGGCGTAGTCAGCACTTTTTTTCAGCAAAATAGGAATGGAGATATCGTGGAACAGACCAGCCATATAGGCCTGGTCCGGGGTAACCCCATCGGGAATCAATACGCCCTGGATGGACTTGGCCAGGGATTCAGCAGCCACGGCAGTATGTAATGAATGGGCCCAAAAGACCTCATCCTCCTCACTGGAGCCCCCGAGTTTTTCCTGCAGACAGGCGGTGAGGATGACCTTCTTAAAGTTTTCAAGACCCATCAAGGTCAGGGCCTGGGTAATGGAACTCACCTTTTGGGACAGACCGAAAAAAGGCGAATTAATAACGTTGATGACCCGGGCCGCCATGCTGGCATCCTGGGAGACCAGTTTGGCAATTCGGCTGAAATCTGGGTGTTCCTGTTTCAGCTCATCGTTGATTTCGACAACAATACCGGGCTGAGCTGGAAGCTTTATTTTACCGACGATCTTCTTTGCCTGGGAAATTCGGTGTTCGTTAAAGGATTGGGTCATAAAGAGCACTTTTTGGTTAAATATGCTGGTGAAAGGTATAGGGTGCAGCTCAAAGTCTGCAACCTATACCGGGAGGAGTGGAATGGTCCAGTAAAAGTGGACAGTTTTTTCATGCGGCTATTTTAGCTGCCGACCACTTTTCCATAAACTCTCTCGGGCTCAGATTGCCCAGGAAAGAATGTCTACGAAAGCTGTTGTAGAACATCTCTATATAATCAACGATATCTGACTTTGCTTGCTGCCTGGTTGCATAACTTACTGAATTGTGATTACCACCGAACTTCAGCCAATTTCAGGAGGCGTTGAGGCATTGGAGGTGTTTTCATTGCTACGCA
>JAUVQZ010000281.1 GCA_030597865.1 Pseudomonadota bacterium
TCGCCCACCATCCCACACCGCCATCTTGACCGTGCGGGAGCCCAGGTCAATACCAATATACATCCCTTACCCCTCTAACTGTTCCAGAAAGGCCTCGATTCTGGTCTGGAGCTGACCAATGTCCTCCGGTGAATAATCAGATTCGATGAACATATAGGGGATACCCTCCTGTTCGCAGGCCTCGCGGATACGAATCTCCTCGAGATTATAGGTATGGCAAAACTGCAGGGAGTAATTAATAATCCCCTGGGCCCTGGAGTCGCGAAACTCCTTAATCACCTGGGAGATCCGTTCGTCATTGGGGGTGAAGCAGGAGCAATCAATCTCCTTGTAGCGATCAGTGAGGGCGGCCAGCATGGCCTCCATACCAGTGACGTCCTCATCGATGAGGTCCTTGAAATAGCGGGTGCCAATACACGACTCCTCGTTAACGATCACTGCCCCGGCCCCCTCCACCAGGTTGTGAACCTTCCAGTTGGGCAGGGCCATGGGGGTGCCGGCCACCATGATGCGGATGGCATTTTTACCAGGTACGGCCACAGCGCTATTGACACGCCCATCCAGCTCGTCGCAGAGCTCATTGACCTTTTCCGTAAAACGGATCGGCTCGTCATAGAAGGCGATCTGCTCGATGAGCAGGCCATCCTTACCAGAGATGGGGCTGGGGTTGTGATGGCGCAGGGAGTTTAAGCGCTGGAGGGCCTTGCGTTTATTGTTCATGGTCTTGACGGCAGCGGCCAGATCCTCTTCACTGATGAGGCGACCTGCCACCTCCTCCACCTTACTCTTGAAATCCTTGACCTCCTCAAGCCAGAGGGCGATATCACGCGGGTTCTTGCACTGGGGGATCTCCATGACATAGGTGGGCACCAGACGATCAAGGATCTCCCAGGTCTTTTTCTTGGCATCACAGGTGGTCTCGCCATAGACGAAATCCACGGCCTGAAAATAGGGGCAGATTCTGCCTGCCTTAAAACCGTAGGCCGACTTGACCATGGGACAGATGTTGCGCGGCAGGATCTTTTCAGCATCCGGCACCGACATTTGCGAACCGCCGCAAAGTCCAACACAGACACCGCCGACAGCCAGGACAATCTCCTCTGGGATATAGACGCAGAAGGTGCCGATCACCGGCCTCCCCTCCTCCTTGGCGGCCAACAACTCCTTGATGCGGCCACCATGGATTTCGGCAATCATACTGTCAAAATAGGCCATGGCGGCCGGTCTATTCTGTTGGTGGAGGTAGGTCTTTTCATAGATATCCCCCATCATCAGACGCATCTTATCAAAGCGCTCCACATCCATATCCAGGGATTGCCATAATTCCGGATAGGCCTTTATTTCAAAACTGCTCATCCTCTCCTCCCTTGCCGACGGTGATCATAAAACCGGCACAGTGATTGATTATTTGCCGTTGGCAAGCATGTCACGGTATGGCCACTTGGCAACGCCGCCCCTAAGGATGGTAAGTTTCTCTTCGGGTACCCCCTGACTCTTGAGGTAGGAGTAAGATCTCTTGGCACCGCCACCACCGCGGGGACAAACCACCACCACGTCATGGCCATTTTCTTGATAGGCGGCCACGGCCTGATCGATCTTCTCTCTCTCGGCATCACTCTTCACCGGAAAGGCATTGGTCTCAATGGAGCCGGGGAAATGGTGGACGGCAAATTCATCCTCCACCTGGATATCAACGATAATCACCGGCCTGCCTGTATCAAGCCAACCCTTAAATTGATCCGCCTCCAGGTAATTGAATGGGGCGAACATGGCAGCCATGTTGAGCAGACCGAACAGGGCAAGGGTAACAAGGGTCATTTTTTTCATGGTATTTTCTCCTTGGGGGTGTCTCTACTTGTTTTGATTATTGGGGCGGCGGATACACAATCAAGCGAACGAGGAATTCTTAAACCAGGGCGGCAACGTTAACTATCTAACCACCGAAGCAATATCTATCCACCAGGGCCAGGGCCATGCGGCCAAAGTTACCCGCACAAAACGATAAGTCAAATAGGAAAGACCGATAACAATACCCGTAGTCATAGATTCGCATGCTGCCGCCCTTGAAAACAGTGGGGCCACGCAACAACAGGGCCAGATGGTGTGGGATTGAATAACCTGGGAAAAAAGGCCGGGCAGGGAGAGTTAAGGCGCAGGCATGGGCAGTGCGGAGGGTCTCAGATAGGGCCAGAGGCGGGCCAACAAGCAGTCACCAAACCAGCAGCCAACACGGGGCGGCCCACATACCATCAACACCAATCCGGTTCATTCTTGACCAGCAAGCCATGAAGGCCACGAAGAAAAAGAAAAAAGTTGGAACCCTTTGCCGGGTGGCGAGTCTCCCCCATAAGACTGCATGAAAATGCATTCACTCCTTTCTTCATTTTTTCTCTCTCCACACCCTCCCTAAAAAGAGGGTGGAAAAGGCCAATGCCCCCTCCCAGGCATCGGCCTTTTTTTTGGCTCTGCGTCAATTTATGGGAATGACCTTGTTTTTGCCACGGAAACCACGGAAGAAAGGCCTGGGAGGGGGAGGATGTCAGCCTTCAAA
>JAUVQZ010000060.1 GCA_030597865.1 Pseudomonadota bacterium
AGGAAGCTTTTTTACGATCCCTACCTTGTTGAATCGGCAACGATCCGCAAGAGGGTGTTTGAAAGTGTGCGGATGCGCGGCTTAACCCGGCAGGGCCGTTTTCAAAATTTTCTGGTGGACTGTTATGACCGCCTCTGTCTCCATGTCGAGAGCTATCGTAAAAAATATAAGGAAATTGAAGAGGTTCGCGCCGATATTGCCGAAGAGATAAAACTCTTTGAGAAAAAGCATGATATCTCGGCAATTTTGACCTTTCTCCACTCCCTAGGGGCCCAGCCCGTGGCTGGGTCAATGGAACATGGTCTTGAGACCGGGGTGGCCATGACCATTGCCAGGAAATTGAAGATTGAGGTGCCTGAGGACGTGGAGTACCATCTGCCCGTCCTGCCCCAGCTCCCCTCCTACAGGGAGATTAGGCAGGATCTTGTCGATTTGAGTGACCAGGCCTATGGTCTGCAAAAAGAATCCTTTCTGGTTCTCTTTGCCAATAATTTTTTCAAGCCCCGGGCCTGATCCTTTCTCTGAGCCAAAAATGACGGTTAGCGTATCCCGGATTTTTTCTTTCTCAGCTTACCTATCGAATTGATAAAGCGGTCCATCACGTCATAATACATGGCCCCGGCCACGGTCATGATGGTGTTATGGCCGGCGCCGGGAACGGTCTGGAACTCCTTTTGTATGGCGGCGGATTCGGAGATAAGTTCAGAGGCGTTGGCGAGGGTGATGATCTCGTCGTGTTGGCCATGGATGATGTAGGTGGCCATGGAGATCTCTTTGATCTTGTCCAGGTTATGGAAACCGTCCTCTTCCCTGAGGTGCAATCCATCAACATCAACGCCGATGGTTTTGAGGAGGGGAAGGGTGAGGGCGAAGCCGCTGTCAATGAGCAGGGCATCAACGAGGTCAGGGTGGGCCCATGCCAACTCAAGGGCCGGGGCGCTCCCCAATGATCTGCCCATGACAAGAAGTTTTCCGGTATGACCCTGTTCCTGGCGCCAGGAACAGACCGCCTCAAGGATGGCATGGCAGTCCGTCATCATGGTGGTTGCTGAAGGGGTTCCTGTTGAGTGGCCGTAGCCTCGGTATTCGGCGGCGATAAAGGTGATGTCGCGTTCATTATAGATGGCAGCGGCATCGTCATAGTCTGAATTAATCTCGCCGTTGCCGTGGAAAAAAAGCAGGCAGGGGGTCTCAAGATTATTGGCGGCAAAAAATCGCAGATGGATTGTGACGCCATCTGCAACCTCAAGATGGATATCCTCACCACCCTCAGGGCAGGACGAGTCAGAGGGCGGGGAGGGATGAAAGATATGTTCGGAAACGCCGTGCTGGTCGAGTTTGTCATAGGTGTAGGGCGTTGGCATGGGCATTCCTCTTATGATTTATGGAGTTGGTGTGGGGACTCTTTTTTAGGACAGTGTGGTGTGGCGATACTATAAGAAAAAACAGGGAATGTTCAAGGAGGATTGGTGGGGCGAACAAAAAAAGAGGGGGTGTGAAGGTGGATGAATGCTCTATTGGTAACGCCTTCTGATCGCCTTTAAGACGTCGGTTATCTCAAAAAAGATGTCAACGAGTTCCGGGTCAAAATGTTTGCCAGCACTGGCCAGGATCTCAGCGTATATGTCCTCATCATCCCAGACCTCCTTGTAGACCCGGGTGGTGGACAGGGCATCATAGACATCGGCCAGGGCCGTGATCCGTGCCTCCAGAGGGATTTTATCGCCTTTTAAGGGGGGCAGGTGGGGGGTGCGCTCATCTGATGCCAGATCAAGGGTGCCTGGATAGCCGCTGCCATCCCATTTTTCATGGTGGTGGAGGGCAATCTCCATGCTCATCCTGTCGAGATCTGAGGTGGTGTTGGCAAAGAGGCGGGCTCCCAGGGTGGTGTGCTGTTTGACCTTGGCAAACTCGGTACTGTCCAGGCGACCGGGTTTTTTCAGAATGACATCGGCAATACCGACCTTGCCCACGTCATGGAGCATGGCAGCCAGGCGAATCATATCGTGGCGGGACTTGAGCTCCTGGCTGCCCATATTATACCTCAGGGCCCAGCGCCGGAATATCTCAGCGCTGTATGCCCCTACCCTTTGGGCATGGGCCCCGGTTTCCTTGGGGTCGTGGAGCTCAGACATCTTGACCATCCTGAGGATGAGTTCCCTGTTCATGATACCCCGCTCAATAACAACAGCGGCATTATTGGAAAAGAGCTGGAGATAGGTCTGGATCTTTTTTGAAAAAGGGATGGGCTGCTGGTTTTCGTCCTGGGCATTGATGAGCTGCATGACCCCGACAATCTGGTTGTTAAAGGAGTGTAGGGGGATGGCCAGGATGGAAGCGGTGCGGTAGGAGAATTCTTTGTCAAAGGATGCGTTGAAGGTGCAGGGCAGGTGGCTGGGCAGATTATAGGCGTCGTCAATGGCAATGATCTCACCGCAAAGGGCAGCATGGCCGACTATGGAGGCGTTGGTGCAGGGTACGGTGAGATTGGTGTACTGGACGGCGCGATTGCCTGCCTTACCATAGAGTCTGTCGTTCTGGACCTGGTTGAAGACCAGGCTGTTGCCCTGGGTCAGAAAGATGGATCCGGCATCCGCATTGGCCAGGCGACGGGCCTCGGTGAGGATACGATCCAGGATCATATCAATATCATTGAGCTGGTTAAGCTCCTTAATGGTATTGAGAATGGATAAAATCACTTCGTCAGGCTGGTGCATAAATACCCTGGGTGGAAAAGGTACAAAAGGGATTGTCGAATTAAATCATCGCCAAATTAAAGGCTAAAGTGAAGAAAAAAAGAAAGCCAGCAGCGATGATGAGTTGAATTCGAGAACCCTGCACCTGTCAACTCTATGGCCAATTCTTGCATTTATAAATTTGCCACGGAATCCACAGAAGGCACGGAAAGATAAAAGAATGCTTTCTTCAGTGTGTTTCCGAGGTCAAAAAATCATGAGCGGCGACCTTCAAAACAAAAAAAGGGGTCCTGAACAATGTGCTCAGGACCCCTTTTTTATGAATAGTACTACCTGGTAAAGCGATCTACCACCAACAGATTGTCTGGTCAGCTTCCCAAACCATATCAACAAGCTTGGCGTAATCTGGCGAGTCAACGGCAAGGTTGAACTCGTCATTTTCGCGATCAGCGGATACGATCTCTTTGAGCTTCTTGACATCATCATTGATCTCAGCGGACCGCATAACGTGTAAGATTTTCATCTTGATAACTCCGTTTTAAGGTTAAGAGGTCTTAGTGCCTTGCTGCAGAAAGACTGACACTCTTTTCAGTACCCCCCTTGAGGGGTATAAAAAACAAGAAACAAACAAACTTGTTTTAGAAATGAGATCTTACAGTCACCTCTAAGGCACTTATCCCTTCCACTTTATGTGGGTTAGCTTTTATCAGCTCGCATAATGCCGTAAGGGATGATGTATTCCATCTCACGCATTTTTTGGCCGAGTTCTTCCAGGCTAGTCTGGGTGAGACCAAAATTTTCAGCGTTACACTCGGGCAGGGTGAAGCAGTCGCCTTCCATGTCACGGAGCCATTCAACGTTTTCCATATGGTACTCTTTCATGTCCTTGTCGCTACAGGAGACATCGGTCAAGTCGTTGTACATAACACAGCCATAGGCATACATGTTCTCAACGGCAAGACCAAGGGCGGAACGAATACCATCAAGGGTGTATTCCCTGCTGGGCATTAAGAATATTACTTTAGACATTTGTTCTCTCCTTATAAGGTCAGGTAGCAGTCATAGTCTTCGATGATAGCGCCATGCTGAGCCTGGGTGGCCATCTTGGTGCTGTCAAGACCTTCCGGGATGTCCTCAATGTCGTAGCCAGCCTTCTTGTAGCTGTCCACACAGATGGAAACATCGACACCGTCCATGGCACAAAGTTTAGGAAACTCCGTGCACTTGACCAGGTGGGTTGCAAACCAGGTAAAGAAAACCTTAACCTTAGCGCCCTTAGCAACGGCAGCTTCGGTAACGCCCATGACGTGCCGCATGTGCAGTGGGGATGTAACAAAAATACCAATACTCTTTGCCATTTTATCCTCCAGAATAAAAAAGAAAAAAAGGCATATTCTGGGATGAATATGCCGTTAGTAACAGATTGCCGGGGAGCGCTTATTGTTTTCTCAGATAGAAACGAATGAACCCGGAATCTTCTTTCTCTCCGAGGTATTCATGGCCTGAGCGAGAGCACCAGCCGGGAAGGTCGTTACGGGAGCCTGGATCAGTACCGAGGATCTCAAGGATGTCGCCGGTATTGATCTTGTCGATCTCTTTTTTGGTGCGCAGCAATGGCATGGGGCAGCTCAGTCCCTTGGCGTCCAGGGTGCGGGTTACTTCAAGACCTTCAGGGGCAGTTAAATGATCACTCATAGGATCCTCCGTCAAAAAAAATTGGGTAAATAAACACTGAAGCGGCAGGGCCGCTTTAACCTCTCATGTACCAGTGGGTACAGGATATAGCGGATTACGAATTTAATTTTTCTAACAGGTATGGGGGGGGGTGTCAAGGGATAATGAATAGTGATTCATGTGGGTTGTTCCGGGCAGCCATCTGGACCCTTAAAATCATGGTCTTTTTGGAGGGGAGGGACGGTTGGCAGGTGTGGAAAATCGCCTTATGGTAACAGGTTAGGTGTTTTTGGGCGCAGGCTTCGCCCGTTAAAAAAAAGACCGTGCAACACATCATTCTTGACAAACCAAAGCGCCATGGGTAATCAATCAATATTTATTGAAAGTGCTATGGGCAATTTAGTTAACTAATGGATTTTTCGAATGATTGGGTATGATTACCTGGTCCTTGGAAATGGCCACCATGGAAAGGGTTTCGAAGGGAAGGAAGTGAACACCGAACGGCGGTTGTTCAGCCCTTTTTTTTGGCCGCAAAGTTGGCAAATCCACGATCTGCTGGGCCTACGTTGTCATGTTGAGGTTTTGGAGAGAACCGTGGCTAAAGGATCAGCATACTGAGGGAGAGGAGAAATTATGAGTGAAGGAAGCATTGTTGGCCGCAAGGTGGGCGAGTTGTACAAACGTCTCTGTAAGGACGAATGGAATGCGATGACCACGGGCCTTATTGTTGGTCTGTTGAGTGTCTTGATCATGGCCTGGTGGCGTCCCTGGGGTGCGGTGGGTGCTATTCGCAACTGGGGTGACTGGATGATCCATGGCTTCGCCAATATGGTTGGCGCCGAGTCTGGTTTTCTGGAGCTCTATCTCGATGCCCCTGTTGGTTGGCTGACAAGCTCCGGTTCTGTTATTGGTTTAGGCTTTATTGGTGGCGCCTTTATCTCCGCCTGCCTGGGTGGAGATTTCGCCTTCAGGGTCCCACCCCGTCTCGAGCTTGCCAAGGGTGTGGCTGCTGGTGTTTTGATGGGTATTGGTGCCAGCTTGGCCGGTGGTTGTAATGTCGGTGGTATGTACAACGCCATTGGCAACCTGTCCGCCCATGGGTTTACCATGTGGCTCGGCC
Source organism: Pseudomonadota bacterium (assembly GCA_030597865.1). Lineage (GTDB taxonomy): Bacteria > Desulfobacterota > Desulfobulbia > Desulfobulbales > SURF-16 > BM506. The sequence goes on from JAUVQZ010000060.1 coordinate 5,491, forward strand.
TGGTAATCGGTGTGGTTGTAGGTCTCAAATATATCTATTGGGAAATGTCTAATATTGAATGGGGCAGCGGTGGAGCCAAGACCTTTGATTTTCCCCAGGGTCTCAAGACCTTCCTGGGCTTTGTCGGACTTGCCGCCCTTATTATCGGTGCCATTAAATATGCCGGTATCGAGGATGTAGAGGGTCTCGACGCCATTGGTGGCGTGCTTTTCTCCGGTGAGAAGGATGCCGAGTATCTCCAGTCCCTCGGCGGCCTGCTGGTGATTGCCGCCGGTCTTGGCTATGTCATGCAGCGTGGTCGCTGGTGTATGGTCCAGGGCTTCCGTGAGCCCCACATGACCGGTGATTCTACCCTGGCAAGATCGGTGGCCTTAAGTATTTTTGTAGTGGCAATTGGCGCTGCTGTTCTCAAGTATGGTGTGCCCATGCGTGGCGAGGGAGGTCCGGTGCTGGACGAGATCAATTATGTGCGCGGTACCTTTGGCTGGGGTTCCATTGCTGGTGGAGCCATCTTCGGTTTTGGCGCCATGCTGGCCGGTGGTTGTGGTTCCGGTACCCTGTGGCGCGTTGGTGAGGGCCAGGTGAAACTTATCCTGGTGGTGCCCTTCTTTGCCCTTGCCAACTCCCTGATGACCAAGTGGTTCAAGAATTTCGGCGCTGACGAGATCAGCCTGGAGGCTGAGGGCATGCTTGGCAAATATGTCTATATGCCTGATACCCTGGGCTATACCGGCACCCTGTTGCTGATCGGTGCTGTTATGATCACCTGGTATCTGGTGGTTACCTGGAACGAGGAGTCTAACAAGCTGATTGTTGACTTCTAGGTTCTGAAGAGGTAGTAAGGGCAGACTCAGGTCAGCTCTGAAAAAAGCGCATCCATGCCCCTGAGGTATGGATGCGCTTTTTTTTATGGGGGCAGATGGGGTGGGTGCCCAGGTGGCTAAAAAAGACAGCGGATGTTTAGGGCCTGCGGTTCGGGGATGGTATCATCCGTCCAGATGATGTTACCCTTAAACCGATAACGGCAAACTCTACCCCCCGTTAACTTTGCTCAATAATGACTTATGACTCCGAGGCCTTGCCAAGACGGGCTGAAGATGAGTGGTAATCATATCTTTTAAAGTGTTTTTATGGAAATTCTCTACGCGATACTCCTTGGTTTCCTGCAGGGCGCCACTGAGTTCCTGCCTGTCTCCAGTTCCGCCCACCTGCTTCTTGCCGAGTATTTTTTCGGAGTGGAGGAGACGGGCCTCACCTTTGACGTGGTTCTCCACCTTGCCACCCTGGTCGCCATCCTGGCCTATTTTCGCCGGGATCTTGGCAATCTCCTCCTGGCCTTTTTGGGGAGCTATGGCCCGGAGCGCGGCCCCAAAGAGCGGCGGATGGCCTTTTATATCGCCTATGCCACGGTGCCTGCCGTTGTTGCCGGCCTGTGTTTGGGGCATGTTGTTGAGACCACCCTCCGTTCCCCGCTCCTGGTGGCCTTTACCCTGAGCGCCGCCGGCCTCCTGCTCTGGCTGGCAGAGAAAAAGGGTTCGAGGCAGCGTAATTTTTCCTCCTTGGGTTTCTGGGATATTATGATCATCGGTTGTGCCCAGGCATTGGCCCTGGTGCCTGGGGTTTCCCGCAGTGGTTCCACCATCACCGCGGGTCTCTTTTTGGGACTGAATCGTGTTGCCGCGGCCCGTTTCTCCTTCCTGCTCTCAGCCCCGGTTATTTTCGGGGCCGGAAGTTATAAGCTTATAAAGCTTTTTTCCGGGCCCGGACTTGAGGGGGGCCAGTATCTTTTTTATGGGGCTGGTTTTCTCTCCTCCGCCATTTCCGGCTATGCCTTTATCGCCCTGCTCATGCGTTTTGTCCAGACCCACTCCCTGGCAGTATTTGCCTATTATCGTTTTTTTCTAACGGCTCTGGTATTATCTGCCCTGGCCTTGGGGTATTGATTTGTAGGGATGAAGGATGAACATCCCTGCTATGTGCCGACAATCATCTGCAAACTGACCACTGGCCACTATCTATATTTGATGGCCTCGCAAAAAAAATAATGTACGGCCACCGGAACAGTGGCTATCTTCCCGGAGTCTCCCAGGTTCGCTTACCTGATTTATCATCAACGAGTTTGGTTGTCAGAGACTTTTTACGAGATCATCATATTTGAGGTTTATTGTAGTGAGTAAAGAATTATCAGAGAAGACACAGAAGGTGCTTAAGCGTATTCGTAAGCGATTTAAGGTGGGCTTTAGCCCCCTGAAGATCCAGGATCTTGAGCTCGATATCCTGCAGGTCACCGACCTTGAGCATCTGCTGGACGGCAAGGATCCCTTTGAGGATGTCACGGCGTTTCCCTTCTGGGTCAAGCTCTGGGAGGCCTCCCTGGTCCTTGCCCATGTCATGGCCTCCATGCCTGCCCAGGGCAACCAGAAGCTCCTGGAGCTGGGCGCTGGCATGGCAGCCCCTGGCCTGGTGGCGGCTGCCCGGGGCTATGGGGTGACCTTGAGTGATTATGAGCCCCACATCCTCGATTTCCAGAGGGTGAGTGCGGCGGCCAACGGCTTTGATGATGTTGAGTTTCGGATGATTGATTGGCTGAAACCGCCTGAGATGCCAAAGTTTGACCGGATCATCGGTGCTGAAATCCTCTTTCGGGAGGAATTTTTTGCCCCCTTGCTTGCTATATTTGACAATTATTTGCAGGATGATGGGGAAATCTACCTGGCCCATGACGTGCGCCGCAAATCCGTGCCTACATTTCTGGATCTGGCCCAGAAGGAGTTCAAGGTTGCCGTCAGCAAGACCACCATGCAGAATGAAGAGGGTGACAAGATCACCATTCTTATCAATCGTCTCACCAAAAAATAACCTATGCCTGTCTATGATTACGAACATCTTGGTGGAGGTTGTGATGCCGGTCGTTGTTTTGAGTGGGTCCAGCCCATGGCCAGCGACAGACTGAGCCATTGTCCTGTGTGCGGCGGCGAGGTTCGGCGTATGGTGTCACGGGTTAATATCTCAACCCCTAAGACCAATGCTGATCTGAAGAATATGGGGTTTACCAAGCTTGTGCGCCGCGATAATGGCGTCTACGAGAATGTCACTGCCACCGGCAATGAAAGCAAGATCTGGGACAGCCGAAAGCCGGAAACCATGCCTGATCTTAAGTCAAAGATCGGTGATTAACTGGCTGTTAAAAAAACCATGGAAATGAAATACGCCGACATTGACTGGAACCAGCTCTGGCAACGGGAACGCCGGCAAAAGAGCTGGAAACGCAAGAAGAAGAGGGACTGGGATAAAAGGGCGGCCTCTTTTGCCAAACGTAATCTCGGCTCTGATTTCAGTGATCTCTGTCTGCGGATGATACAGCCTGACCCCACCTGGTCTGTCCTTGATGTGGGCTGCGGTCCGGGCACCCTGGCCATTCCATTGGCCCGGCAGGTTGCCCGGGTCACGGCCATGGATTTTTCCGAGCAGATGCTGGCCGAGCTCAATATGCGGACCGAAGCAGCGGCCCTTAGGAATATCAAGGCGGTGCATGCCTCGTGGAGTGATGACTGGCAGGAGTGCGGGGTGGAACGCCATGATCTGGTCCTGGCGGCCCGGTCCCTGGCCGTGGATGATCTGCGCGGCGCCCTGGAAAAGATGATCCACTGGTCAAAAAAAGAGGTGATAGTCGTGGATCGGGTGGGGCCTGGCCCCTTTGATCCTGATCTCTTTGCGGCCCTTGATAGGCCCTTTGAGCCAGGACCTGATTTTATCTTTACGGTGAATATCCTCCTGCAGATGGGAATAACCCCCAGCCTTGATTACCTTGAGTTTGACCTTAGTCGGCAATATGCTGACAGGGATGAGGCCATTGAGGGCTGTGGTTGGATGGTGGATGACCTCAATGACGTTGAAAGGGCAAGGCTTGGCCATTATGTGGATCAGCGCTTGTCTGAAAACATGGACGGCAGCGTCACCCTGACCAGAAGAAAACCTGTGAAGTGGGCCTTTATCAGGTGGAAGACGAACGAATAAAGCAATGAGAATAATGATTGTCGGAGCTGGCGAGGTTGGTCGCTATCTCTGTGGAAAATTATCTGTTGAGGGCCAGGAGGTTGTTCTGGTTGACGAGGATGAGGTGAAGCTGCGCCGGCTGGAGCGGGATCTGAATATCCTGTTCGTCCATGGCAGCGGCGCCTCCATGCGTGTGCTTGAGGAGGCCGGTATTGATCGCACCGACCTTTTTATCGCGGTCACGGATTCCGATGAGGTTAATCTCATCTCCTGCATTCTCTCCAAGCAGTATAACGTCCAGAGCCGCATCGCCCGGGTCAGAAATGAGGATTTTTACAGCCAGGCGAGCCAGGGCCCTGAAGAGGCCCTGGACATTGATCTGCTCATCAGTCCGGATCTGGCCATGGCCGAGGAGATTCTCCGGCTGTCCGCCATTTCCGACGCCTTTGATGTTGCCGAGTTTGCCAATGGCCAGGTGGAGCTTCTTGGCTATGAGGTGTACAGGGGCAATCCCACGGTGGGCAAGACCCTCCAGCAGATCCAGGCCATGCAGCCCCAGAATTATTTTGTCATGGCCGCTATTATCCGGGGCCAGCAGACCATTATTCCCAGGGGTGACGATATTATTAAGGCCGGGGATAAGATTTATCTGGTGGCCCGCAAAAAGGATCATGCCCATGTGGAGGCGGCTTTTCAGTTTACCAGCCATATGCCCAGGGATGTCTTTATCATTGGCGGCGGCATAATTGGTTACACCGTGGCCAAGGCCCTTGAAAGGAAAAAAATCAATGTCCGTCTCATCGAGCAGAACCACGACACCTGTGAACGGCTGACCGGTCGGCTTAATAGGGCGGTGGTCCTGAACTTTGACGGACTTGAGGCCCATGATCTCCTGGCCGAGGGCATTGATCAGGCCGACTTGGTCATCTCGGTGACTGACAGCGACACCACCAATATTTTGTCAAGCCTGTTGGCCAAGCACCATGGCGCCCGGAAATGTATCACCAAGATCACCAAGCCTGATTTCATCCCCATGCTCGGCAAGCTGGGCATTGATGTGGGTCTGTCGCCCCGTCTGGTTGCCGCAGACATGATCCTGCGCTATGTGCGGGGCGGCGGCAAGATCCTTGCGGTGGCAACCCTGCTTGGTGCCGATGCCGAGGTGGTGGAGATCCTGGTGACCGAGGACAGGGAGGATCTCACAGGGGTCCCTCTCATGGAATTGTCTTTTCCGCGCGATGCAGTCCTTGGAGCCATTGTCAGGAGGAAAAAGGTGATCATCCCCTCCGGCCAAACCAGATTGAAGACAGGTGATACCCTGGTCATCTTCTTTGCCAAGGATGGTATGGCCAAGGTCGAGGCCTTTTTTGCCTGATGGCCCCCCTGTCATATCTGCCAACTAAATAACTGCTAACTGACAACGTTCCCATGCGCACTGGCGGAGTACTCAATATTCTCGGCAAGCTGCTTTTACTGCTTTCCCTCTTTCTGCTGACCCCCATCCCCTTTAGTCTTTACTTTCAAGACGGCATGGTGAAGATGTTTTTGCTCTGCTCCGTGCTGGGGGCCATTATGGGTGGCAGCCTGCTGGCCCTCTTTGCCCCGGAGGAGGATCTCGGCTATCGTGACGGTTTTGCCGTGGTGGTCCTAAGCTGGTTGGGCCTCGCCCTGCTGGGGGCGCTGCCCTACGTCTTGTGTGGCTCAATTCCCAGTTTTGTCGATGCCTTTTTTGAGTCCATGTCCGGTTTCACCACCACCGGCTCCACCATCTTGAGCCAGGTGGAGGTGCTGCCTGAGAGCGTCCTCTTCTGGCGTGCCATCACCCACTGGCTGGGGGGGATGGGTATCATTGTTTTGTCGCTGGCCATCCTGCCCCTGTTGGGGGTGGGCGGTATGCAGCTCTTCCAGGCAGAGATGCCCGGGCCCACCAAGGATAGACTGGCGCCGCGCATCCAGGATACGGCCCGCATACTCTGGGTGGTCTATCTCGCCTTCACCCTCATCCAGATCCTGCTCTTGATGCTGGGCGGCATGACATTCTTTGATGCCGTCTGTCACGCCTTTGCCACCCTGGCCACCGGTGGTTTTTCCACCCACACGGCCAGTGCCGGTTATTGGCAGTCCAGCTATATTGAGTATGTCCTCATCCTCTTCATGCTCCTGGCTGGCGTCAATTTTTCTCTGCATTATCGAGCCTTTACCCAGCGCAGCCTCAAACCCTATCTGGAAAACGAGGAGTTTCGTTTTTATATGATTATTATTGGCTTGGCCACCGGGGCCATTATTGTTGCCAATATGGCCCATGGGGTGTACAGCGCCCTTGGTGATGATCTGCGTGATACCCTCTTCCAGGTGGTGTCCATGATAAGCACCACTGGTTTTGGCACCGCTGATTTTGACCAATGGCCGTCGGTGACCAAGGTTATTCTTGTCTCCCTGATGTTTGTTGGCGGCTGTGCCGGCTCCACCGGTGGCGGTCTCAAGGTGGTGCGCGTTCTCCTCTTTTTTAAGTATGCCCGTCTCCAGCTCCGCTCCCTGATCCATCCCCGCTCTGTTGGGGCCATTAAGCTTGGCAGACAGAAGGTGCCCAAGGAGGTGATGATTGCCATTCTTGGTTTTTTTGCCCTCTATGTTGGCTTCTTCCTGGCCGCCAGTCTGCTGGTGACCAGCATGGGCGTTGATATTGTTACGGGCATGACCTCGGTGATCGCCACCCTCAACAATATCGGCCCTGGTCTTGCCGGGGTGGGGCCATCCCGTAATTTCGGCGACCTGCCCCAGGCCGCCAAGGTTGTTTTGAGTTTTTGTATGTTGGCCGGTCGCCTGGAGCTCTATACCGTGGCCGTGCTACTTACCCCTGATTTTTGGAAGATGGCCAGAAGGCCTGTTTGGCGTTGGGAGCTGAAGAGAGAGGTGAAGGCCTGAATAATTTTTGCTAAATTATTTTTTAACCACAGAGGCACAAAGACACAAAGGGTTTAAAATCTCTGTGTCTTTGTGCCCCTCAAGGGGCATTGAAAAGAATGCCTCTGTGGTTAAAGATGTTGTGGTTGGAAAAAATATGACTAGAGAAAATACACAATACGATGTCCTGGTGGTGGGGGCCGGCCATGCCGGCTGTGAGGCGGCCCTGGCCGCGGCCCGCATGGGTTGCCAAACCGCCTGTGTGGTGATGAATGTCGATGGCATTGGCGCCATGAGCTGCAATCCCGCCATTGGTGGTCTGGCCAAGGGTCATCTGGTCAAGGAGATTGACGCCCTGGGCGGTGAGATGGCCAAGAATATCGATGCCACGGCCATCCAGTTCCGCAGGCTCAATACCAGTAAGGGTCCGGCCGTCTGGTCGTCCCGGGCCCAGGCCGACCGCCTTCTCTACCGGCTGCGCATGAAGTCGGTGATGGAGAACCAGGAGAATCTGGACATCCGCCAGGCC
>JAUVQZ010000289.1 GCA_030597865.1 Pseudomonadota bacterium
CGCTTTTTGTACCGATAATGCTGCCATGGTTTGTCTGGCCGGTTTCCATCAATACCAAAAAAACAAAAACTCGCCCCTTGACCTTGATGTCTACTCACGCTCGCCCCTTATTATGGAAGGCTAACCGGCCTGGGCTGACAATGACTTATTATTTTAAACGCATTAAGACCTGCCTCGCCCCTTAAAGACTGAAAATGCCTATTCGCCTGGTCAAATATCATTACCTCAGGTTCTTACGCCTGCCGGGGGACCCTAAATCCATTGCCCTGGGTGTCGCCATCGGCATTTTCATCGGCGTTCTGCCGGTATTTCCCGTCCAAACCATTCTTATTTTCGGCTTCTGCTTACACTTCAAGGCCAGTAAGGTTGCGGGCATCCTGTCATCCCTCATTATCAGTAATCCCTTCACCTTTTTTTTCCAATACTACCTGAGCTGGCTGGTGGGCAACATGATCTTGCCCGATCTCCTGTCCTGGCATCGCCTTCAGGAGGTGATGGCAGTACGTTCTTCCGCCTCCGGTTTTGACGCCTTTAAATCCTCCCTATGCGCCATTAGCGCCCTCGGCTTTGATGCCATCATGGTTATGCTGGTTGGCGGTACCCTGCTGGCCCTTCCCTTCACAGCTCTCGGTTATTACTATTCCCTGAAATTTTTCACCAAACTACGGGATAAAAAATCAAAAAAATTGGAGCAGCCAGGCCGCACCCATGAATCGAAGTGATATAAAAAACATCCTGAAAAAAAACGAGCTTGCCCCCAAAAAAAAGTTGGGGCAAAACTTTCTTGTCCACCAGGCAACCTCAGACCGTATTGTTGAGCTTTCAGGGGTCACAGAGGACGACACGGTCTTTGAGATTGGGGTTGGTCTTGGTTCGCTCACCCTGCCTCTGTCCAAAAGGGCCAACAGGGTCATCGGCATAGAGGTGGATGCGGGCATTGTCAGATATCATCAGGAGAACAACTCCTTACCAGCCAACACCACCCTTATCCATCAGGATATTTTAAAGATGGATTTTAGCAAATTGGCAGCGGAGAGTGGCGCCCCCCTCAAGATTATCGCCAATCTGCCCTACTCCATCTCCAACCCCCTGCTCTTTAAACTCCTTGACCATAAAGAGGAGATGGCCTGGGCCGTGCTCATGCTCCAAAAAGAGGTGGGTATGCGTCTCTGCGCCGCTCCCGGCACAAAGGAGTATGGCATCCTCTCCGTGCTCTTTGCCGGTTGCGCCACTGTCAAGGACCTGCTCCACGTCAAGCCGGAGCAGTTTCATCCCCGGCCCAAGGTGGACTCCGTGGTGGTGAAAATCAACTTTCATCCGCCAACCCAAATCGATTACGACAATGAACTGCTGGTAAAGGTTGTCAAAACCGGATTTCAAAAACGGCGAAAAACCCTGATCAACTGTCTGGCAAGCTCCTCCCTTATTACCATGACCAAGGAACAGGCAGCCCAGGCCCTGGAGCTGGCAAAAATCCCCCCCAAGGCCCGGGGCGAGACCCTGACCATTGACGATTACATCCTACTCACCAAGACGATCCAGGCTATGCCCTAGGACCTCTCTCACCCCATACAGATATGCAGAATTTTGTCCTCCACAACCAGACCAAGATAATCTTTGGCGCTCATAGAATCCCTGAAATTGGCCGCGAGACCAGGGCATTCGGTGGCCGGGCCCTCCTCGTATACGGCAAGGGGAGTATCAAGAGAAATGGTATATTTGAAACGGTCGCCAACAGCCTGCAAGACCAGGGGGTGGAGATCGTTCTGCACGGGGGGGTCCAGTCCAACCCCCTGCTCAGCCATGTTCGACTCGGCATTGACAGGGCAAAGAGGGAGAAGGTTGACGTGGTTGTTGCCGTGGGCGGCGGCTCGGTCATTGACAGCGCCAAGGCCATAGGTGCCGGTGCCCTGGTTGATCATGATGTCTGGAAGTTCTTTCTTGGCAAAAAGTCCATAAAAAAATGCCTGCCCCTCACCTGCGTTCTCACCTTGGCGGCCGCTGGTTCAGAGATGAACGGCGGTATGGTCATCAGCCATGACGAGAAAAAACTCAAATTCGGCACGGGCAACAAGCTACTCAACCCCGCAGTCTCCATCCTTGACCCCACAGCCACCTATTCAGTGCCGCCTGATTACACGGCATACGGCGCGGTGGATGCCATTGCCCACATCCTCGAGTTTTATTTTACCACCGGTGATTCCAGCACACCGGTCCAGGACCGGTTCATGGAAGGTCTGATCATCAATATCATGGAGAGCTGCGACAGGGTCCTCAGGGATCCCGAAG
>JAUVQZ010000284.1 GCA_030597865.1 Pseudomonadota bacterium
CTCGGTCTGCCACCAGGTATCAACGATGGGCAATCTGCTACCGCCGATATGGGTGTGGTACCACATCCAGGCCTCAGGGTTGATGGGCTCGCCAACAGAGCCGAGCACACGCAAAGAGGAGAGATCGTGCTTCTGGGTGGGGCCTTCGCCATCACGCATCAGGGCGCGGATAACGGTGGGCGCGGTGTAGAAGATATTAACCTTGAACTTCTCGCAGATCTTCCAGAAACGGTCCGGGCCGGGATAGGAGGGCACACCCTCGAACATCACCGAGGTGGCGCCCAGGGCCAGGGGGCCGTAGAGGATATAAGAATGACCGGTGATCCAGCCGATATCAGCGGTACACCAGTAGACATCCTCATCCTTGATGTCAAAGACCCACTGACAGGTGTGGGCGGCATAGGTGAGGTAGCCGCCGGTGGTGTGGACAACGCCCTTGGGCTTGCCCGTGGAACCGGAGGTGTAGAGGATAAAGAGGTCATCTTCAGCATCCATGGACTCGGCCGGGCAGTCATCGGAGAGGCCGTCGGCAGCCATTTCCTCTTCATACCAGATGTCACGATTATCCTGCATGGCAACCTCGTTGCCAGCCCTTTTTACTACAATAACCTTCTCCACCGATGGACATTCTGCCATGGCCTCGTCGGCATTGGGCTTCAGAGGAATGGTCTTACCGGCCCGGATAACCGCATCAGCAGTAACCAGCACCTTGGCCTCACAGTCCTGAACACGGCTCTGCAGACTCTGGGCCGAGAAACCGGCAAAAACCACAGAGTGGATGGCACCGATCCTGGTACAGGCCAGCAGGGTGATGGACAGCTCCGGAATCATGGGCAGATAGACAGAAACCCGGTCGCCCCTTTTAACGCCATGGCTCTTGAGGACATTGGCAAACCGGCAGACCTCGCGGTGGAGCTCCTTATATGTGTAGACCTTGACATCGTCCTCAGGCTCACCCTGCCAGATCAACGCTGCCTTGTCACTGCGACCATTGGTGAGATGACGGTCAAGACAGTTGGTGGAGACATTGAGCTTACCGCCGTCAAACCACTTGATAACCGGAGTAATCATATCGGCATCAAGAACCGTGTCCCATTTCTTATCCCAGGTGATCAGTTCTTCGGCACGCTCTGCCCAGAACCCTTCCGGATCCTCAATGGACCGCTTATAGATGGCCTTATAGTCATCCATGCTCTTGATATGGGCAGTGGCCTGGCCTGCTGTGGGTGGTTGGAAAACACGGTTTTCGGTCATCAGGCTTTCAATATTCTTATCTTCGCTCATTATGCCTCCTTACTGTTCTCATTAACTGATAAAGGTGGTTCCGCTCCGCATCTTTTCTGCATTTCATTGCGCCACGGAGCGTGTAATCTTACGCAAGTACAACTACCTAAGTATTTCTACCCGTCATTTATTACCAGCGACACCCTTTCAGGTCAAGATAAATTTCCTGCACGAAGGGCCTATTTTTTAATAATGCGCTCTTGCCAATATGACTGTCAACTTTTTTCGCGCCAGGACCAACACCATGGTATAGTTGCAAAATTTTCTTATAGTCAATACCATTGCCCATGCCTACCTATATCATCTTTCTCATCATCCTGCTCTTTGCTCCCCATCTTTCAGCGTATTCCCTGGCCGGAAACAGGAGCGGCACCTCGCCAATTAATGATGATTTAGGCTACAGGGGTCTTGCGAATGCCCTTGAAAAAAGCTGCCGTTATTATGAAAATGCCGCTGAGCAGACCTTCGAACTTTGCGGCCAGCGCCTTTCCGGCCATGAGCTAAACCGCTCCTACCGCCAGATTATCAGCCGCCTACAGGGGCAGCCAGGCCAGGATATCGGGCTCTTCATAGCAGAGAACTTCACGGCCTGCAGACCGACATCCCTGCTTGTCACCGGTTATTACAGCCCTGTGCTCTCCGGCACCCTGACCCCCACAGAGACATACCGCTTCCCCATTTACGGCCTCCCGGCCCCTGGGGATCTTCGAAAAATGAGCCGGGCCGTTATCAACAGCGCCTCGCCGTTAAAGGGCCATGAGATAGCCTATCTCTCCGACCCCATGGATCTCTTTTTCCTCCACGTCCAGGGATCAGGGATTATTCAGCTGCCGGACGGCCGCAGGCACCTGGTCTCCTACGCCGCCAGCAACGGCAGGCCATACACCAGTATCGGCAAGATCCTTATCCAAGAGGGAAGACTGCAAAGGCAGGAGGTGAGCATGGCCACCATCCACCGCTACCTGACCGACCATCCCGGCCAGAGGACGCGGATCCTAAACAAGAATGAACGCTTTATCTTTTTTCGACTCAGCGCTCCACAATCCGGAGAGATTATACCCACCGGCAGCCTGGGCTACCCCCTCACCCCAGGACGATCCGTGGCCATGGATGGCGGCCATTACCCCCCCGCCATCCTGGGGATCCTGACGGGCCGCCTCCCCCATTTTGCTGAAGACGGCGAGGTCTCCTGGCAACCATTCAGCCGCCTGGTCACCC
>JAUVQZ010000246.1 GCA_030597865.1 Pseudomonadota bacterium
AAGGAAAAATTCGGTTGTCCAGCTTAAATAAGGGTGGGATGAGAGAAACTCTAAGATTGGGCCATAAACCGAGTAAAAATAGAGGGCAAACGGTGAAATCATAATTATGATTTCGATTCCAATAAGACAATAAGTAAAAGTGGAACCCCATAGAAGCAATAAATGCTTTTTCTTTTTTTGATCCACCATTGCTGAGCCCCTTTTTATTGATTTTATCAAGGATATTTTAAAAAAAATGAGGCCAAAGTGTCAAGTAGGTCAGTGGCGTTACAGCCCCATTCCCCTCAAAAAACGCAGGATGCTGTTCAAACGAGGGGAGCCACCTCTGTTTTAACCCCCCATAATATCTATAAAAGTTTAGGGACGGCAGGTGAGCAGCGACTTGTCGCGTACCGAGAAATGTTCCGTTTGGCATTAGATTCAGGTGTAATTGCTGAAATTCGCTCAACCACAAACGGAAACTTTGCTCTTGGCAATACACGTTTCAAAGATCAAATAGCCCAAACCCTTGGGTGCAGGGTTTCACCTGGCAAACCAGGTCGACCATCCCAAAGGATTGATGTGGCATAGAAATAAGTTCTGACGTGGCAGTAAAACGTGGTCTGTCCCCTCTTTATGCTATTTATGATTTACATACCGTTAAAAGCGTTACTCTGAAAGAGGCTAAAAGTCCGTTGGATTTTTGATTTAGCATTTCTCTGCTGGAATCTTGGAAATCAAACTGTTGCCATTGGCAACCCTAACCGTATTGCACCAATATCAGGTTAACGGTAAGTAGCCCTAGGCACCGCTACGCTGTTATTCGCCTTAAATCCCAGAAAATCTGATCTCAATTTCTCAAATTTTCGCTATGATTCTCTACGTCAGACAGACTCTTGGAACAGATCGCTGCCTGCCGTGATCACAAACTGCCAGCCATCAATTGCGCATAATATATCGAGCCCCTTGAACTCGTCTGTGGGGTGAAAACCCTGGGTCGAGATTGTCTTTTCTTCTCCCTGGGAAAAGTGATAGGCTTGGGTTCGAGGGCCGGAAAGGGCGGGGCAGGCTGGTGGGCAGGTGAGATTTTTTCAGGGATGGATTGGTTATGGAACTTTTCCTCGTTGCGGCACAGATACTGGGTGGTCTGGCCCTGTTCATGTTCAGCATTGGCCAGCTCAGTAATACCCTGAAAAAGATGAGCAGCGTTCGTCTCAAGACCCTCCTGCAGCAGGTAACGAATAATCCGGTCAACGGGGCCCTGACCGGCACCATGGTCACCTTTCTCGTTCAAAGCTCAAGCGTCACGGTCCTCCTGTTGCTCGGCTTTGTCAACGCCGGCATCATGCATCTGCGCCAGGCCATCTTTGTGCTGTTGGGTTCGGGAATCGGCACCACCATTACCGCCCAGATCGTGGCCTTCAAGGTCACGATGTTCTTTTACCCCCTGATGGTCCTGGGCTTTGGCCTCAGAACCATCTGTTCAAAGGAAAAATTAAAAAACAGCGGTGAGATTATCTTTTCCCTGGCCATGATCTTTCTGGCCATGAAGATCATGGCCGATGGCTCCAGGCCCCTGAAAGAGTTTCCTTTCTTCCTTGAGTTGATTGCCAGGCTGGGCATCTATCCCCTGCTGGGTATTTGTCTCGGCGCCATGTTCACCGCCATCACCAGCAGCAGTTCAGCCACCACCGGTCTGGTGATTGCCATGAGCATGGAAGGGGTAATTGGTCTGCCCGCCGGAATCGCCCTGATCATCGGGGCCAATATCGGCACCTGTGTCCTGGAACTCATTGCCGCCATAGGCACCAACCTGTCGGCGCGCAGAACTGCCATGGCGCAGTTCATGATCAATGTCATCGGCGCCCTGCTCTTTTATCCCTTTCTTAAGCATTTTGCCCAACTGATCAGTCTGACCTCCACGGAGATCCCCCGCCTGATCGCTAATGCCCATACGGCCTTCAATGTCACGGTGAGCCTGGTGCTCATGCCCTTGGTGGGCCTGCTCATCCTGCTCCTTAAGAAATTGGTTCCTGGGACAGATGAGTCACAAGCCGGTTCCTACGGAATCCTTGATGAAAAATTTTTGGAGGTCCCGGCAGTGGCCCTTTATGAGGCTGAAGAGGAGGTGAACAGGATGGCGTCCATTGCCGAAGAAATGTTGCGCTACGCCCGGCGGGCCTTTTTCGATAATGATCGGGAGGCCATGAAGAGCCTGGCTGCCAACGAGCGGCTTGTTGACGCCATCAATGGCAGCCTGGGCAGTTATCTGGCCAAGATCAGTACCCTGCGGCTCTCGGAAAAGGACGCGGACAAGAAAAGGGCCCTCTCCCACGCCATAACCGATATCGAGCGGGTGGCTGATCTCGCCGAAAATATTGGCGAATACGCCGGCCAGAAAAATGTGGTCTTTTCCAGGTCTGCCCAAAAAGAGCTGGAAAAGGCCTATGATGATGCCGCCCTGGTCTACAGTATGGCGGCCAAGTCCCTGCGTCGCAAGCGCCGCTCCCTGGCCCTTGGTATTGGCCAGATGGAACAGGAATTTGATGAGCTGGAGGTCATGTACCGTAAAAAATATCTCGACAGACAGGGAAAAGACACCTCCCGGCCGCTGGTCGATGCCCTCTATCCCAATGTTCTGCAGGACCTTGAGCGGATCAGCGATCATGCCAATAATATTGCTGAACATGTGATGGAGATCACCTGAACCCTTCGACAGGCCCAGGGACCGGTCCCTGGGCCTGTGAAGGCGGTGCCCTGAGCTTGTCGAAGGGTTGGCAGTTCAGGTCTGAATGGGGAAGGTCAAAAAATCTAACCCTACTAAAGAGGAAGTGGACGTAGAACTTTTCAGGACTCTTTTCAGTACCCCCTTGAGGGGTATAAGTGCCTTAATAGTAGGCGCTTGTTTTTGTTATAAAATAAACACCTGAGTTCCTTGCATTTTATTACAGGAAATGAGCGATAAGGCACTAAAACCCATGAATCCACGGTAATCCGTGATGAACCAGAAAATAGCCGTTCTTCAGGTTCGACTCTGTAATTGCTGGTTCAGCCTTGGCTTGTGCATTGGCGAAGTGCCCCTTCAAGCTCTGGAAGGTTAAAGGAGAAACCTTTGTCAAGCAGCCTCTTGGGTACAGCGGCCTGACCGCTGGTCATGATGCTGGCCCCTTCACCAAAGATGATTTTTAGTACCAGGGTTGGAACGGGCAGGATGGTGGGGCGGCCCAGTACCTTGCCCAGGCTCTTGGTGAAGGCGTAATTGGTGGTGGGGTGGGGCGCGGTCAGGTTGTAGATGCCCTGGAATGACTCGGACCCCAGGGCGGCAAGGTGGGCCCGGACCAGGTCGTGGATATGAATCCAGCAGAAGGCCTGCCTGCCGTTACCGATAATGCCGCCCAGACCCAATCTAAAGGGCAGCACCATTTTTTTGAGGGCCCCGCCGTCTTTGCCGAGAACAACGGCAAAGCGGAAAATAACGGTGCGGATGTTCAGCTTCTCTGCCTCCTGGGCCTCTTGCTCCCAGCCCTGGGCCAGGTCAGCGAGAAATCCCTCGCCCTTAACGCCCTGCTCTTCGCTGTGTACCCCTGTTGA
>JAUVQZ010000039.1 GCA_030597865.1 Pseudomonadota bacterium
AGCGAGGCCAAACAACGCTGCGATTTTGCTGGCATGGTCGGCAAAAACCGGATCATGCAGGACATTTACTCCCTGATCGAGAAGGTCGCCCCCACCCCAACCTCGGTTCTTATCACTGGCGAGAGCGGAACCGGCAAGGAGCTCATTGCCAGGGCCATTCATTTTAACTCAAACAGGGAAGACGGCCCCTTTATCTCGGTTAACTGCGCGGCCCTGCCTGACTCGCTTTTGGAAAGCGAATTGTTTGGCCATGAAAAAGGCGCCTTCACCGGCGCTATTTCCCTGCGCAAGGGCCGTTTTGAGCGGGCAGACGGCGGCACCCTTTTCCTTGATGAAATTGGCGAAATACCCTTAGCACTCCAGGCCAAATTACTGCGCATCATTCAGGAAAAAACCTTTGAAAGGGTAGGTGGCTCCAGCGAACTTACTGTTGATGTCCGGATTGTTACCGCGACAAATAAGGAACTGAAGGAAGAGGTTGACCATGGAAATTTTCGCGAGGACCTCTATTATCGACTCAATGTTCTCAACATCCATGTCCCGCCCCTGCGTGAACGGATGGACGATATCCCCCTTCTGGCCCTCCATTTTGTAGAAAAGTTCTGCCGTCAACTTGACAAGCCGGGGCTTACCATTTCCGATCAATCCATCAGCTTTTTATCAAGCCTGCCCTGGGAGGGAAACATCAGGGAGCTGGAAAACACCATTGAGCGAGCCTCTGTTCTTTGCAACAATAATAGGATAGAACCTGAGGATGTGCAGCCCGACACCCTTAGTCCCAACCAGCCAGAGCTTGATAGCCAATTCAATATTGATGAAATTTTCCGGCCTGACATTCGCCTGCCAGACATCCTGAACGCCCTGGAAAGGAAGATGATCGTCCGGGCCATGGAACAGGCTGAATACATCCAGACCAAGGCCGCCCATAGTCTGGGTATCACCAAGAGCCTCCTCCAGTATAAGATGAAGAAATTCGGGATCAAAAAGAAGTCCCCGGGCCATTAATCGGCAACTGTCTTATTTACAAACGGCCCCCTTTATGTGAGAATGATAGATCAATATAGTATCCCTTTTATTTCAAGAGATTATCCTCCTACAGGAGTACCAAGACCGTGACCCCTACGACATTTTTCCTTGCCGTTATCGCCCTCTCCTTTGTTGTCCTTGTTGCCGCCCTCATCCCCACCCTTCAACAGATACGAAAGACTGCCAGAAAACTGGAAGGAACCCTGGATCATGTTGATACTGAAATTGGTCCTCTTTTCAAATCAGCCACTGAGACTGCGGAAGAGCTGCAGATTCTAACGGCCTCAATTAACGACAAGATAGACCAAACAGACACCCTTTTTAATGAAGTACAGGAGGCTGGCCATATGCTATTGGCCACAACCAATATCCTCAAAGACAAGGTTTCCCCTGCCCTGATTCACATCGCAAGCCTCAATGCAGGGATTAAGGCGTTTACAAAGTTTTTCATAAAATAACCCCTGACCTTGGCAATTATTCAAGGTAGCCATAAGATTAAATCCGTCACGCAAACGCCTTAGACATGCCTGTACTGGCGGTCGAACAGGTAACAAATTCAGGTCAAAAAAACTACCCTTGGCATTAAGGCAGCAGACGCGACTGGCGGCTCCAGACCCGGCACTGCACCACCAACCAAGGGTTCAACCTTTTCCACGGAGAAACATCATGCACAGAGATGATCATTGCAGCTCAGGAACCACCCTTCTCTCTTTTCTCACCGGCACCGTGATCGGTGCCGGCCTTGCCCTGCTCTATGCCCCTAAAACCGGTGTTGAGACCAGGGAAATGCTCACTGACTACGGCAATGATTTACGGGACAAAACACGCCACCTGCCTGAAAGCCTGCGCGATTCTGCCGAGGACATCGCTGGCCGGGGGAAACATCTAATCAACAGGGGGAGAGATCTCATTGAGCAGGGGACCGAGATGGTCAACAGCGGCAAAGACTTTCTGGACGACAAGAAATCGGCCCTAAGTGAGGCCATTGAGGCCGGCCATAACGCCATGCTTGAGGAAAAAGAAGAGCTGACGGCAAGCCTGGAAAAAGACAGCTAAGATTACCCTGGATTTTCCCTTGCCCCCATTATCCTGGGACAGTCAGGATCAGCATATTGCCTCCGCATGGCGGGCAATTCGGCGCCCCGCAACCTCCATGAACTGGTCAAAGGCATGGGGATAGGCATTGGCAATAAGGGGCTTGTCCCGTCCCCTGACCCGGGCGACACAAAACTTCTTTCAACCGACCGGGATTGCAAAAAGAAAGCCTCTGTGTCTTTGTGCCTTTGTGTTTGGCAAGATGATTAACCGCGAGTTTAAAGGCTGACATCCCCCCTCTCCCAGGCATTTCTTCCGTGGTTTCCGTGGCAAAAACAAAGTCATTCCCGCAAATCGACGCTGAACCAAAAAGAAGGGCCCGATGTTATATAACATCGGGCCCTTCTTTGATTTTAATGTGAATACCAGGTCAGACTTTCAAAACATTCCTGATATCCTTGGCCTTATCCACCTTATCCTTAAGGGCATTGACCTCTTTGATGCCAGGCACCGCATTCTCCACCAGCTTGGCCTTGGCCTCATCCACGTCGCCCATGGACTTCTTAAAAGATTTCAGGCCCTTACCAAGACCTTCACCAATTTCCGGAAGCCTCTTGCCGCCGAAAACCAAAAAGGCAATGGCCATAATAACAATAAGCTCAGGGGTACCCAGTCCAAACATATCTTATCTCCTTGAGGGATGAGACGAATTGTCAGGCTGCTGAAGAATCGTCCTTATCATCGATCTTCTTGGCCTCTTCGTCCTTGGTGGCATTCTTGAAATTCTTAATGCCCTTTCCTATACCGCTGCCAATCTCCGGCAATTTTCCAGCCCCGAAAATAATCACAATAATGACGAGGATTACAACCAATTCCGGCATTCCGAGTCCAAACATCTTTCTGCCCCTCTCTATTCCTTTAATTTACTCTTTGTAGTATTCAGCAATGCGAAATACATCTGCAATATAGGGTAAAGGCTGCTCACCCGCTATCTATAAATAAATACCCCACCCCTTACCAGAGCGCAAAGTATTTTTTGAGGCAGCCAGCCCCATGGTGCATCTTATCTTAACAGGCGCGACCGGTGAGTTCGGAAGCAAGCTCCCGGCAATGGGCCAAGACAGCCCCTTCGTCCAGGCTGACAAGATGCCGGTCCTCCATGACAACCCTACCATCAATCACAGAATGGACAACATCACCTCCCCTGGCCGCATAGACAAGATGGGAGGGAACATTATACATGGGAGTCAGGTGGGGTTGATCAAGATCAAGGACAATCATGTCTGCCCTCTTGCCAACCTCAAGGGAGCCTATCATCCCTTCGGCACCCAGCACCCGGGCGCCTCCATTGGTGGCCATCTGCAGGACGTCCAAGGCCGGCAGGGCGGTGGGATCCAGGCTATGGACCTTCTGGAGCTTAGCAGCCATATCCATCTCGGTGAACATGTCCACATCATTATTGGAGGCGGCGCCATCCGTACCTAACCCTATATCCAAAAGGGCGGAAGCCATGGCAATAATGGGGGCCACCCCAGAGGCAAGCTTCATATTGCTCTCTGGACAATGGGCAATTTTCACCCCCCTCTCGGCCAGCAAGGCGATCTCGTCGCCACTCACCTCAACGCAGTGGGCGGCAAGCACTGAGCTATCTAAAAGACCGAGATCCTCAAGGTGCTGGACAGGGGTTTTACCAAACTGCTCCAGGGCAGCGGCCACCTCCCCCCTTGTTTCAGAAAGATGGATGACATATCTACTCCCCCTACCAACCGCCTTTTCCTTGAGCCGCACCAGCAGATCTGGGGAACAGGTATAAACGGCATGGGGGTCGACGGTGACCGTGACCAGGGGATGATTCTCATACTGGGCGAACATCTCATCGATATAGACGAAGCCCTGGCCAAGCTCGCCATAATTTGGTGACGGAAAATCATAGAGCACCTCTCCGACCCAGGCCCGCATGCCGCTTGTCTCAGCGGCCCGGGCCACATCCTTGGCAAAGAGATACATATCGCAGAAACTGGTGGTGCCGCCCTTGATCATCTCCATGGCGGAGAGCAGGGCACTTTGATAGACCAGTTCGCCGCTGAGCCTTGATTCCACAGGGAAGATATGATCCTGAAGCCAGGTCATCAGTGGCAAATCATCGGCCAGACCGCGCAGAAGGGACATGGGGGCATGGGTATGAACATTGACAAGACCAGGCATGACCAGGCCGCGGCCAAGCTCAAGAATGCGGCTCTTACTATATTTGGCAACGAGCTCATCCCTGCTGCCGATCTCATGGATGGTATTACCAGCCACGGCCACGGCGCCGCTGTCAATAAGGGTCTGCTCATCGTCCATGGTCAGCACGGTCCCGCAGACCAGGAGCGAAACATCCGGCCCTGTCATTTTATTCTCCCTACAACCTCTTTAAGAAGGCGGCAGAAGTCGCCCTCTGCCTTTTTGGCCTCAGCCAGAATATCATCAATGAGAATAGGCTGGAAATTATCAGGATCATTGACATTGGCCACCATGGCGATGCCAAGAATTCGCAGCCCTGCATGGACGGCGACAATGACCTCAGGAACGGTTGACATGCCCACGGCATCGGCCCCGCAATTGCGTAAATAGCGGGTCTCGGCAGGTGTTTCCAGGCTGGGGCCGGCAATGGCGACATACACACCACGGGCGAGCCGATCAATACCAAGCTCATTTCCGCAGCTATGGGCAAGCTCCTGAAGGTCTGGATCATAGGCCTGGGAGAGATCGGGAAAACGGGGACCCCACTCCTCGAAATTTACGCCGCGCAGGGGGTTTTCAGGGATAAAGTTAAGATGATCTTCGATCACCATGAGTGTGCCGGGCAAATAGGAGGGATCGAGCCCGCCCGCCGCATTTGAGACCAGCAGAAAACGGGCCCCCAGCAGGGAAAGAACCCGTAGAGGGAAGGTGATCTGCCGGGTGGAATATCCTTCATAATAATGAAATCGGCCCTGGAGCACTGCCACCTGCTTGCCTGCCAGTTCACCAAACAGGAGCCTGCCGGCATGACCTGTGACAGTGGACCGGGGGAAATGGGGGATATCCTCATAATCCAGACCCACCCCATTTTCCATGGAGTCGGCAAGGGATCCAAGACCGGTACCAAGGATAATGATAATATCAGGGACGCCAGGCAGCTTCTCCCTTAGAAAACTCACCGTTTCATTGACCTGGTCGCGGTATACTCGTGATCCTGCAGCCATTTCTCCACCACTTTTTCAGGTTATGCCCTGGCAAATGGGCCCAGATGGCAAACGTCTTGATGACTCACACATAAAAAAAGGCTGTAGCCTATACACAACAGCTCAAATTTACAAAGATTTTTTTGCACCAGACCGCCTTGTGGACGAGCAGGAAGCTCGGCCATGGCAAAGGGCATTATGGCAAACCAACAGATGTTAATGGCAGGGGAGCTCAAACAGAGAAAAATCAACCCTCTCAACATGCCCTGATCAACCCAAAGAGGTGAAGGGCAATGAGCCCCTTACAGCAGAAAGTGGAAAACCCAGGCCCCATAACAAAAAGGGAGCCCCTGCCACCCTAACTGCTTAACAGGCTGACAAGATCATCCGACTGCTCAAAAGATTTTTGAACATCCCTGTGGAGATTTTTAAGGGTTGAAACGGTGAGGGGCAGGCCATAACCGGCAATAAGATCGGAGAAGGGGGGATCAAGAAAAGGAAGGCAGAGCGAGGCGCCTTCTTCACCCTCGAGGCCAACATCATTCAACAGCGCCAGGGTGTCGGCTAAACACGCCACAAGGGGGTAAAGCTGATGGGCTGGCGCCGATTGCGGGCTATGATGATAGCCCACTGCCATCTGCAGGGCATCAGGGAAAAGCCAGCTCTTCACCAGCAGACGCCCCAAATCCTCATGATTAAGGCCCAGTAGGGCTATCTCTTTCTTGCTGTCATCGAGCTTTTCGTTACCACCATAAATCTTCGTCAATGACTCGTTTGAAAGGGCAAAAAAGATTACCATCTTACCTATATCATGGATAAGGCCGGCCACAAAAAGGCCACTATCATCACGCCCCATCCTTTCGCCAATGGTCTTGGCCGCCAGGGCACTGAAAAATGAGTGCCTCCAAAGGAGGCTTATCCTCTCTCCATTTCTCCGGCAACTGGTGAAGGTATCAAACATGGCCTTAGCCAGCACCATATTCCGCACCTCTTCCATGCCAAGGACAGCCAGGGCATGGGAAATGGATGAAACCTCACGGCTCAAGCCAAAAAAAGGGGAATTCGCCAGCTTAATAACGGCGGTGGAAAGCCCGACCTCCGCCTCCACTATCCGGGCCAGCATATCAAGGCTGCTTTGGGGGTCAGAGGTCACCTGCAGTATTTTATTGACCACGGCAGGGAGGGGCGGAAATTCATTGACCTGGGCAATGAGCTGAATGGCAATCTTCTTTTTAGAGGAATCGTTCATGACTGGGCCTCACCATCCTCATGGTCACAGCCTTCAAACAACGATCTCTTTTCACGGACTACCTCAAGCATAATCTTCACAAGAAAGGGGTCAAACTGTTTACTGGACTGACTCTCAATCTCCGTAATAATTTCATCAAAGCTCTTTGGATTCCGGGCATAAGTGGCATTAGTCATGGCGACAAATGCATCCACCAGGGCAAACAACCGCGCCCCCATGGGAATCTCATAGCCATCAAGCCCCTCAGGATAACCACTGCCGTCATAATGCTCATGGTGAAAGCGCAGTATTGCCCGTTCATCGGCAAAAAAATCAAATAACTCCGTGAGTTCTTTCAGCATCAGGGGTTGATCCTGAATGGCCGCACGTTCGGCCTGGTCCAGGGAGCCATCCTTATCAAGGGTGGTATCAGAAATAAAGAGGCGGAGCAGATCATGGATCTTAAAGGAACGATGGAAGGATTGGATAATGTTATTGGGCAGGTTAAGACGTGAACCAATGGCATTTATCAGGCGTGCTGCCAGTTTATTACGTTTGCGCAGGGAGAGGTTGTTGCGTGTCTGGCTATGGACCATGGCCTCAAAGGAGGCCAGGGCCGAGGCCCGGGTTTTATCCAATGTTGCCCGTAGTCTTTCGCGGACACAACGCAGATCTGCATTCTCATCCAGTTCGCCAGGCACACAAGAAATCTTCACCCCCGGCTCATAGGAGTTCACCCTGTTACGCCCCTGGGCCTTGGCCTGATAAAGGGCATGGTCTGCCTGCTCGATAAGTTCAGACGGATGCTCCATCCTAGAATCAAAAATACTTAAGCCAATACTCACCGTAACCTGGATGGTTGTTCCCTTATGGCTAAATACTGTTAAAGAGATGAGCTCACGAATCTTTTCGGCGATATTCGAGGCGCCCTCTTCAGAGGTGTCAGGGAGGGCCAGCATGAATTCTTCACCACCGTAACGGGCCCAGATATCGGTCTGCCGTATTTCTGCCTGGACAAGTTTGGCAAATTTTTTCAGGACAATATCACCGACCTGATGGCCGTAGGAATCATTGACTTCCTTAAAAAAATCAATATCAAACATAAGCAGGGCAAAGGGATGGTCATGCCGTTTAGCTAAATAAAATTGATGGGCAAAGAGTTCCTGAAAATGAATATGGTTATAAAGACCGGTGAGACCATCACGCACGGCCTGCTGCTGCAGGAGCCTGTTTTGTTTACGAATAACATCATTTGCCTCCTGCAACTCAAGCTGGCGCTGATAAAGATCCAGGTGCACACTGAGTTTGGCCCGGAGGATTTCCGGCTTCACCGGCCGAAAGAGAAAATCAACGCAACCGGCCTCGTAGCCTTTGAAAAAAAGGGCTTCGTTTTTACTGATATCTGCCAGAAGAATTATCGGGATAAATTTTGTACCTGGAGCAGCCCGTAGTTTTTTGACAACCTGAAAATCATCGGCGTCAGCAAACTCGATATCCATGAGGATCAAGGCACTTTTATTCTCATGGATAACAGCGGAAACATCTTTGGGGTCAGCAACCCTGACAACGGTGGCTGGAACCCTCGCCAACTCATCAACAAGGGTCTGATAGTTTGCCGATGCAAATTCCGCCAAAAGAATATTTACCGGCGGCTGGATATAGGAAGGGAATGCCATAGAAAAACGCTGTCTGAGGAAATAAAATCATACTGAGAGGGTGGGTAAATCCGTATGATCGAAGGGCCCTTTACAATTCAACAAAGACCCTTTTTATAATCTGCAATTTTTTAATATGCCAGTATATTATGGTCAACAGTCTATCCTTTTTTCGTAATTTAATCATGGAGAAAAACATGGGCGCTAACAATAGGGTGCTGCTGGAAAACATTGAGTGGTTTGATGAATCGGGCCAGGAAATGGTTAAACGCCTGCCCGGCCAAGGATCAGGCGAGATAAAATTCGGGGCCCAGCTCACCGTTCGGGAGAGCCAGGCCGCCATTCTCTTTTACAAGGGCAAGGCATGTGATCCCTTTGGCCCTGGCCGGCATACCCTCAAAACCGGCAACATCCCCATTATCACCAAACTGCTCTCTGCCCCCTGGGGCATGGAAAGCCCCCTCCGTACCGAGATCTACTTCGCCAATCTAAAGGCATTCACCAACCTGAAATGGGGAACCCGCGACCCGGTGGCCTTCAAGGACAGCGACCTGGGCCTCATCAGGATCCGGGCCCATGGCGTCTTCAATATCAAGATCATCCAGCCAGTGCTCTTTATCAACACCCTGGTTGGCACCATGGGCAGACTCACCTCTGCCGAGATCAGCAATTATCTAAAAAGGGTCATTGTCTCCCGCTTTAACGATCATCTGGGCCAGGAGCTTGATACCATTTTTAATCTGCCAGGAAAGTATGATGAACTGTCCCAAGGCCTGCAGGACAGGCTGGCGGAAGATTTCAGCCATTTCGGCCTGGGCCTGAGCCATCTTTATATAACCTCCATCACTCCGCCCCCTGAGGTCCAGAAAACCATTGATGACCAGAGCCGCCTAAACATCATCAAGGATATGGACAGGCTCGTTCAACTTAAGGCAGCCGCAGCCATGGAAAAGGCCGCTGAGAACCCGGGCACGGCCGGGGCCGGGATGGGCATGGGGCTGGGCTATATGATGCCAGCCATGTTTGCTAACAGCCTGGCGGCCAAGGGGGGAACTACCCAGAGCACGGAGCAGATAAGCTGCCCTGACTGCCATGGCCAGATCCCGGATCCCTCCCGCTTCTGCCCCCTGTGCGGCCACCAGCTCGTGGTCCTGCGCCAATGTGCCAATTGCAGCAAAAACCTGGTGCCCAGCGCCAGGTTCTGCTGCCGTTGCGGCCATCCCACCGATGAAAAGCCCAAGGCACCGACCTGCCCCTCCTGTAAAAAGGAGAACCTGCCAGGGGCCCTCTTTTGCAATAATTGTGGCGAAAAGCTGTAGGGCGCCTGGCAAGATTAGCCATCCGGAGTCCCACTCCGTTCACCTACCTGGCCAGAGAACAAGGAGCCCATGGATCTCACAGTCCTTCAAGAATGTCCGCAATGCGGCGGCGAGGTTGAGCTTGCTGAAACAGACCGGCTGCTTAGCTGCCCCTACTGCCGGACACGCAATGTCCTGGCCCGTGGCACGGCGCGCTTCACCCTGCCCCATATCCACCGGCCAGGCCGCCTGCTCCATGTCCCCTATCTGCGCTGCAAGGGTTCTGTCTTCTCCTGCCACCTTAACGGCATACATCATCGCGTTGTTGACACCACAGTGGCCACGGTGCCGATCAATGTCCTGCCCCCCACCCTGGGTTACCGTCCCCAGGCCATGAAGATGCATTATGCCTCGGACAATCTTGACACCACCTATCTCAGAAATAAACTCTCCATCAAAGAGGCCCTTACCAGGGCCGAGGCCCGCCACCAGTCAACCGCCAAGAATGCCACTCCCCTGCACCAGGAATGGATTGGCGAGACCATAAGCCTGATCTACCTGCCCCTTATCGTCCATGAAGACAGTGTCTTTGACGGCGTCACCGGCGACCCCCTGGCCACGCTGCCAAACAGCAGCGATATATTTGGCCCCGTTTCCCTGCCCTCCCTGGACTGGCAGATCAGGCTCTTACCCACCATCTGCCCCAACTGCGGCTGGGACCTGCGCTGCGAACAGGAAAGCATTGTCCTGCTCTGTCCACATTGCGACACAGCCTGGCAGGAGGCCCATGGCACACTGACAGGCGTTCCCTTTGAGACGGTGCCAGCCCAGGGCGAGGATGCCATCCACCTGCCCTTCTGGCGCCTGGAGGTGGACTTTGAGGGAATCGACATCCACTCCCTGGCCGACTTTATCCGCTTGACCAATATCCCCCGGGCCATCCAGCCCGAATGGGAGGATATTAAAATGGCCTTTTACTGCCCGGCCTTTAAGATACGGCCGAAGATATTTCTCCGTATTGCCAGCCAGCTCACGGCAGCCCAACTCCCGGCCAGCGGTGACACCACCATCCCTGCCAGCTGTACCCCTGTTTCCCTGGAGGCCTCAGAGGCCGAGGAAAGTATCAAACTCATTCTGGCCTCTGCTGCCATTGCCAAAAGAAATATCCTCCCCAGACTTCCCCATACCTCCGTCACCATTCGCCGTAACCAGCTTCTCTTTCTGCCCTTTTTCGACAACGGCTATGAACTCTGCCAGGAGGAGATGAAGGTGGTCATCAACAAACAAATACTGCAACTTGGCAAGAAATTATAGATAATAGGTGGTATTACACCATCCACCAAGGCACCTGCCAACTTCGGCAAACCCTTATCCGGACATAAAAAGATCCATGAAACAAGGTATAGAACAGAAAAAAGGCTTTCAACTCCTGGGATTCAACAAGGGACAGATGATTTTCAAAGAGGGCCAGTCAGCTAACCAGGCCTACCTGATTCGCTCCGGCAAGGTGTCCATTTATAAAGATGTGGATGGTCGCAAGGTATTTGTCGCCTTCATGGTTCCGGGACAGATCCTTGGCGAGATGGCGATTATCAGCGGTGAACCCCGATCCGCCTCGGCCGAAGCGGCAGAATTCTGCGAACTCCTGGTCATGGATCAAGGAACCCTGAAAAACGCCCTTGACGATACCCTGCCCATCATAAAGGCCCTTCTTAACCAGCTCATTGTCCGGATCAATGAAACCGACAAAAAAAACCCACCACGGGCCACGGCCGTGCCCATAACCAAGAATCAGCGCCGCATAGACGAGCTGGAAAGGGCGATCAGATCAATTCAAAGCGAGACCCAGGACTGGCTGCTGGCCCAACCCAACATGGATCCCAACTCCAGGCAATGTCTGGATATCATCAGTGACACCTGCACGAAAATCCTCCAAACATAAACAACAAAGGGGGGCGCAACACCTGCTGTTCGCCCCCCTCATAATGATTCACCTTCGAGTTTATCTGGCTGACCTACAGGCCATTCTCCTCAACAAAGGCCTTGATCTGGTCGACCTTGGCATCAAGGATCTGGCAGCGGCTCTCCCTGTCCTCAAGACCCACCACCGAAGGCGGCAGATCCGGATCCTTACCAATGGCCTGACGCACTGCATCGCCGAATTTGGCCGGATGGGCCGTGGCAAGACAGACCATGGGCACATCACCATCAACAAAATGCAGCCCCGCCCCCACCCCCACCGCCGTATGGGGGTCTAGAACATAGCCGGTCTCCCTGTGAAAATCAGCAATGGTCTTGCTGGTTGCCGGTTGATTGACGGTCAGGGTGAGAAAATTCTCCCTGATCCTCTGCTTCTCAGCCCCGCCAAAATCAAGACAACCACTTTGGGCAAAGCTCTCCATGGCCTCCCTGGTCCGGCCACTGTCCCCATCATAGAGATAGTAGAGGAAACGCTCAAAATTGCTGGCCACCTGAATATCCATGGAAGGGCTGGTGGTATGCACCACCTTGCCCAGGGAATATTCACCCTGGGCCACAAAGCGGCTGAGCAGATCATTCTCGTTGGTGGCCAGAACCAGATTACGGATATGTCCCGGCAGCATACGGCGCGCTATAAAACCGGCGAAAATATCACCGAAATTGCCGGTGGGCACGGAGAAATCCACCTTGTCCGCCTTGAGCTGCAGTGCCGCATAGATATAGTAGACAATCTGGGCGACAATGCGGGCCCAGTTAATGGAGTTGATCGCCCCCAGGCCAAATTTATCCTTAAACTCCAGGTCATTAAAGATGGCCTTGACAATGGCCTGGCCGTCATCAAAGGTGCCGCGGATGGCAATATTAAAGACATTGGCATCCACCACCGTGGTCATCTGCAACTCCTGGATGCGGCTCCCCGTTGATGGGGATGGAGGATGAAGATATTGATGCGCTCCTTGCCCCGCACCCCATAAATGGCGGCACTGCCGGTATCACCGCTGGTGGCGCCGACAATATTCATGCGTTGGCCGCTCTCCTCAAGGAGATACTCAAAGACATTACCCAGAAACTGCAGGGCAACATCCTTAAAGGCCAGGGTGGGGCCATGGAAGAGTTCCAGGATATGGACCTTACCCCTCCTGACCAAAGGGGTAACATCGGGATGACTGAAGGTGGCGTAGGAGCGCTGGATAATCCCCTTGAGATCATGGGCCGGGATATCCGGGGCGAAAAGTCTGATCACCTCAAAGGAGAGGTCGGCAAACTTGAGGCCCTGCCATTTTGTTATGGTCTCAGGGGAGATAACAGGGATGGTTTCAGGAAGCAGGAGGCCGCCATCCCGGGCAAGACCCATCATCACCGCCTCTTTAAAACCGATGGGCTCTATACCGCCCCGCGTACTGATATATTTCATTGGCCCTTTGTTTTCAGAAGTTGAATCAAAAATAATGGTCTCATAAAACTATGATTTTTTACAGCTTCACAGACTACCCAACCTGTTATCTCAAAACAGACATTTCCCATCCATCTGCGCAGGGATATCAAGATCCAGAAGGGTGAGAATGGTGGGGGCGATATCCTTCAAGGCCCCGCCGTGATGAAGCTGCCTGCCCTTCATTCCGTCATTAATCAGGACAAAGGGCACCGGATTTAGGGTGTGGGCCGTGTAGGGCTCCCTGGCCTCGGCATCAAACATGATGTCCGAGTTGCCATGGTCTGCGGTGATCAGCACCGTACCGGAGAGTTCCTGGACCTTAGCAACCAACCTGCCAAGGCAGCTGTCCACGGTCTCACAGGCAGCAATGGCCGCCGCCACAATACCGGTATGGCCCACCATGTCGGCATTGGCGAAGTTGAGGACAATCAGATCATAAAGGCCGCTGTCAAGCTTGGCCAGCAGGGCCTCGGTGACCTCCACGGCGCTCATGGCCGGTTTCTCGTCATAGGTGGCCACATCGCGCGGTGAAGCGATCAGCACCCGGTCTTCACCGGCATAGGGTTGTTCACGGCCACCATTAAAAAAGAAGGTGACATGGGCATATTTCTCTGTTTCGGCAATACGTAGCTGCCTCAAACCGGCTGCACTCACCTCCTCCCCGAGGATATGGTTCAGCTCATGGGGGGGAAAGAGGACGGGCAGATCAAAATCCTTATCGTAGCGGGTCATCATCACGTAGTCGCTCAGGCGCGGCCGGTTGCCCACATCAAAACCGTCAAATCCTGGCAAGGTAAAGGCCCTGGTCAACTGCCGAGCCCGATCCGCCCGGAAATTAAAAAAGATCACCACGTCATCATCATTGATGGTGGCCACGGCTTTCTCATCTTGGTGGAGAACGATTGGTTTAATAAACTCATCACTCTCCTGGCGCTGGTAGGCGGCCTTGACCGCCTCCACTGGGTCATGGGGACCAATGATGCCTTGGCCGGCCACCAGGGCATCCCAGGCCTGCTTCACCCGATCCCAGCGATTATCGCGATCCATGGCATAATAACGGCCGCTGATGGTGGCAACCTCGCCAACGCCTATCTTGGCAAGGCCTTGAACCAAGGCGGCCATATAGCCGGCACCGCTGCTCGGTGGCGTATCACGGCCATCCATAAAGGCATGGATAAATATCCTCTCCACCCCCCTTTCGGCGGCCGTGGCAACCAGGGCCAGGAGATGATCAAGGTGGCTGTGCACCCCGCCGTCTGAAACCAGGCCCAGAAGATGGAGGGCAGATTTTTTGGCCAATACCCTGTCAATAGTGTTTACCAGGATGTCGTTTTCAGCCAAGCCACCTTCTGCCACCGTCTTATTGATCCGGCTAAAATCCTGATATACCACGCGGCCGGCCCCGATATTGAGATGGCCAACCTCGGAGTTGCCCATCTGCCCCTCCGGCAAACCCACGGCACCGTTATGGGCCAGCAGGGTGGTGGCAGGATAGTTGGCGAGCCAGCTGTCCATATGGGGGGTCTGGGCCATGAATACGGCATTGGTTTTCGTTTCATCGCCCATGCCCCAGCCATCAAGGATAGCCAGCAGAACTGGTTTCTTGGCAGCCATACTACTCCACATCCACCCGGGGGGCATCGTGCCACAACCCTTCGAGATCATAAAACTGACGGGACTCATGGTAGAAGATATGGACCACCACATCATTATAATCGAGCAGCACCCAGTGCCCCTCAGTGAAACCTTCCACCTTACCCTGGGTCATTCGCTTCTTGCTGGCATATTGCCCGATGGTATCGGCCAGTCCCTGGACGTGCCGGGTGGAGCGCCCACTCATGATAACAAAATAATCCGCAAAGGAAGATATGCCACGGACATCGAGGACCACAAGGTCCTCGGCCTTTTTTTCCAGAGCGGCCCGGCTCAGAATCTGAGCAATCTCAAGGCTTGATTTATCAGCAAGTGACTTATGAATTTTTTTCATTTCTTACACGCAATTCCAAAATGTTCGGCCAGAAAACTGGTTAACTCCCAGTGCCAGATATCGGGCTGATCGAGATAACAGGGGTGAGGGGCACCTTGCATGAGCACCAGGCTGGCATCAGGGATGAGCCCGGCCAGGAGATGACCGTTTGTAAGGGGGGAGATGGCATCTTCACTGCCCCAGAGGATAAGGGTTGGGACTTTAATTGTTGAGAGTTGTTCCTTTATTTCTTCGACGCCCACAGCGCCAATAAGCACCAGGCCACCGACTAATTCCGGGTGGGCCAGGGCGAAATCGAGGGCAACCTTGCCCCCCATGGAAGGCCCGACAATCACCGGTTTTTCAAGCTTTTGATTAATAACCACCTGTTTCAACACCTTCACCGGGGCAAGATCGCAGGCAGGGGACTCGCCAAAACCGGGAAGATCCAGGGCCAGGACCCCATACCCCTCTTCTCCTAACTTGTCCAGGGTACCCAAATCGCGCCAGGTGGCGGCATTAAACTTCATACCATGGAGGAAAAGGAGTGTTCGTCCCCCTGGCCCGGCTGCTGCTTTGATAAGATGGATCTCACAATCAGCGATTCTGATTTTCTGATCAACAAACGCCATATTCATCCCGCCTGGTTTTCTATGAAAAAGGGGCCAATGTACCAAAAAGATATAAGACCATCTACTTAGTAGATTTTTGGCCGCTCGTCCACTGGAAAGAAAATGGCCTTTCTGACCCTATCACCATCAATTAATGCTACCACCCTCTGCCCAACCTCCGTTTTCACCGTTTGACATCCCTGTCCGGTAGGGTATAATCTCGCGACATTTTCAGCCCCTATTTCCGCCACGCAACCCCCGGCACAGACACCCCACCTAAATGGCTGAAAAACAACAGGTTACGATCACAATCAA